>DAVZKO010000021.1:0-31400 GCA_052272205.1 Schaedlerella sp.
GCCTGCAACATTGCAACCCAAATCATCGCGCAGATCGCCTCGAACCAGTATGGCGGCCAGTCCTGAACATTTTCAAGCCAGTCGCCGAAACGTCCTTTTCCGATACTTTCCGGAATCCAGTTAATTGTATTGTTATTTGCGATCAAATCATCTTTGACTTCTGTCATCTTGATGAACCATGATTCACGAGCGTAGTAAATCAGCGGAGTATCACATCTCCAGCAGTGAGGATAGCTATGCTCGAATTTCGGTGCATCGAACAACAGTCCTTTTGCATCCAGATCTTTCAGTACTTCCGGATCCGCTTTCTTTACAAACAATCCTGCAAACGGAGTGCTGTCAGCCATCTCACCTTTCTCTGTTACAAGCTGTACAAATGGAAGGTCGTAGTTTCTTCCTACATTCGCATCATCTTCACCAAATGCAGGTGCGATATGAACGACACCGGTACCATCTGTCAATGTTACATACTCGTCACATGTAACGAAGAATGCTTTCTTATGCTGTTTTTCTGCTGAATCTGCTGCACACTGATACAATGGCTCATACTCTTTGTATTCCAGATCTTTACCTTTGTATGTCTCAAGCACTTCATATGCCGGCTTTCCTTCTTCTGCCAGACGACCAAGTACTGTA
Organism: Schaedlerella sp.; assembly: GCA_052272205.1. Taxonomy (GTDB): domain Bacteria; phylum Bacillota; class Clostridia; order Lachnospirales; family Lachnospiraceae; genus Schaedlerella. Next base: position 637 of record DAVZKO010000021.1, read on the forward strand.
TCGAGCAGAGCCTCTGCCATGTAGTAAGTATATCCGTCTGCTGCTTTTACTTTGACATAATCTTCTTTTGGATTTACACAAAGTGCAAGGTTGGATGGCAATGTCCAAGGTGTTGTTGTCCATGCAAGGAAATATGCATCTTCATCTTTTACTTTGAAACGAACAACTGCAGAACGCTCTTTGACATCTTTGTATCCCTGAGCTACTTCCTGTGCGGAAAGCGGTGTTCCACAACGTGGGCAGTAAGGTACGATCTTAAATCCTTTATAAAGAAGTCCTTTGTCCCAGATTGTTTTCAGAGCCCACCATTCAGACTCGATAAAGTTGTTATCATATGTGACATATGGGTTCTCCATATCAGCCCAGAAACCAACTGTGCTTGAGAAATCTTCCCACATTCCTTTGTATTTCCATACGCTTTCTTTACACTTGTTGATAAATGGCTCCAGACCATATTTTTCAATCTGGTCTTTTCCATCCAGTCCAAGCATCTTCTCTACTTCCAGCTCTACCGGAAGTCCGTGTGTGTCCCATCCTGCTTTACGTGGAACTTCGTAACCTTTCATTGTACGGTAACGAGGAATCATATCTTTGATTACACGAGTCAATACGTGACCGATATGTGGTTTACCATTTGCTGTCGGAGGTCCATCGTAAAATGTGTACATCGGACTTCCTTCTCTTTCTTCCATACTCTTCTGGAAAATCTGATTGTCTTCCCAGAACTTTTCAACTTCTTTTTCACGCTCGACAAAATTCATGTCGGTAGAAACTTTCTGATACATGTTGTTCTTCCTTTCTTTTAATAATGAAAAAAACCCTCCGTCCTTGTAATAGGACGAAGGGTTAAATCTTCGTTTGTAAACCACCTGTTACAACATACTCCAGAGCCTCTTGTGCCCTGTTCATATGCGTTCCTGTAACGGTGGAACTCCGGCAATCGCTACTCCATACACTTTTGTAACGGATGTTTTTGTTTCGTCAATTGCAACTCGGAAGTGATATTCAAGAATGTCTTACTCGTACCGGACTTACACCATCTCCGGCTCGCTGTGACTTTCGGGTATTCCCTACTGTCTTCGTCATCGTTTTTCAAAATTTTATAAATTTTACAGAGTAAATTATACGGAGAAATGTGGGATTCGTCAAGGGAATTCCCTTTTTCTCTCTTGAAAATTTTATGAATTTTATCTTATTTCTGGGCAAACCGTTTCCTTTATACGACAATGGAGCCACGATTTTGTGGCTCCTAAATTATTTATCTTCTTCGATTCTGTCTCCGCTTTCTCTGAATCCGCATCCAAATCGGCAGGAACACAAACAAAATCGCTACTGTAATAACTCCCATCACGATCAACGGCAGATAAGATTTCCATGAAACATTCCCCTTCACTGTCGTTTTCTTCTGAAACAGTTTCTTTGAACTTGTTTTTGTATTCGTATCCGCACTTTGTTTTTCTTTATACGTATCACTTACCTGAACTTCCGCTTCGCCTACAACATTACCCTGATAAGTATATACCGCTGTTGCTGTATCTGCATCTTTACCATCCGTTGCTGTCTGGATCTCACAATCTACATTTGCAAAATCTACTGTATCCGGCAACACTACATATGCTTCACTGTCTGTAAAACTCTCGATATCTTCTGATTTTTGCTGTTCTGACAACATGACTTTCTTGAAGTTTGCAAAGCCATAGTCGAACATACTTCTTGTATCCTCATATGCATCCACACCATAGTCCACTAACACAACCGCTGCCAGTCTCATACTGCCGTTATCCGCCATCGTTACCAATGTTGTCTTTGCCTGGTCGGTATATCCGGTCTTACCACCTTTTGCATACTGATAATAATAATAGTTCTCCGGCCAGAGCATCTTATGATTCTGGTCCAGAACACGTTCTTCATCTACCAGATTCGTCTTACCGATTTTATATTCCAATGTCTGCTCGATCTTCTGAAATTCTTCCTGCTGATAAACAGCCGATGCGATCAGTGCCATATCATGTGCCGTAGTATAATGATTTTCATCATGAAGCCCATTGGCATTGACCCAGTGAGAATTGGTACATCCAAGCTCCTCTGCGCGTTCATTCATCAACTCGATAAATCCATCATATCCTATGCCAAGCTTTTCTCCGACATTCTTTGCAACCGCATAGGAAACTTCATTGGCCGATGCAAGCAGGATTCCATAAAGCGAATCTTCCAGAGAAAGTTCTTCTCCGTTGCGAATTCCGATATTGGCATCATCCCACTCCAAAAAGTTAATACAATCGTCTGTAAATGTAATCTTATCTGTCAGTTTTGCATTTTCCAATGCAACCAGTACCGTCAGAAGTTTTGTAATACTTGCAGGATAACGTTTTTCATCTATCTGTTTGCCATAAAGGATCGCCCCGCTGTCCATATCCATGATGATTGCCGAACCTGCATATACATTTGGTCCGGTAGGCCAGCCTTCCAATCCGTTTGTATCAGGCTGCGTATCATAAGAAGCCTGCTTTTTTGCAGCCTCTTCTGCAGCAATCTGCTCTGCTGTTTTCTCTTCTGAATTTCCTTCCGCATTCACAGCTTCTTCCGCAGCTGCTGCCTCTGCATTTTCTCCTTCTTCCGCATGCACCATCTGCATCGGCTGAGATAACAACAATGCTGCAGCCAGCATTCCGATCCCAATTCTTCTCCATCTTGCTTTTACCTTCATGTCCCCTCCTGCTATATAAAACCTTTCCTATTTCGTCTCATCGTACCCCTTCTGTACTTCCTTCGTCAATTCATCTCCTCCAGAACTATACCATTCCCGGACAAATTCGTCAAAATAAGAAAGTGGTTTTTCTCCGCAGACAATCTGTAAAAATGTCTCCTGCTCCATCTCCTGCAACGACTGTGGAACCTCTCCATCCGCCTCTCCCATGGATAACGGCTGATTTCCACGTCCGGTATCTGAATCTGCCAAGAGCGTCACCGCCTGAATACGTGACGCATACGCCGCCCACGCATTTGCCGTTGTAAGAGAACCGTTCAGATACGATTTGCACGTCTGGTAGTATGCTTTTTCAATTCCCGTCAATCGCTTCGCTTTTATCTCGCCATCCAATGCCTGCTGAATGTGTTCTGTTGTCCGATACAAACCATCCCAGTAATCTACATTGATATTCATCGGCCTTGCTGTCGGATCTACATTCAAAGAAAAATAGTCATTGATTTCCGATGCATTTCTATCCTGATATCTTGTATAATCAAACAGGACGCTCAAATATTTTCCTACAATCTCAGGATGCTCATATCCTTTTCTCACCACCACATACTGCCAGTCTTTATACGATTCCAACGTCTGCAATTGCTTTTTATTCGTCAACAAATACGGTTTCCATACGGCTGATTCATCCGACCTGCTTGTGCTGCTCAACGGATTATTCGGAGCCCACCACATGCCAAACACCGCACCACAACTTCCGTCTGCGATCATCTCATCCAGATTTTCTGTTTTTCGAAGAAGGAATCTCGAGTCAATCGTTCCGTTCTCATACAACTCATGTAAATAAGCCAGTGCATCTTTGGTCTGCTCTGTTACTGAACCATACACAACACTTCCATCATCCTGTAGGATCCATTTTCCCGGCATTGCTCCCATCTCTGTAAAAACAGGATCTACACCATAAGTTGAACTGCTCTCCGATACAAGATTCGTACTGCATGCAATTCCGATTGTCTTATGATTCCCAGCCATATCCTTTTCCACAAACTGCCTGATAATCTCCATCCCTTCATCCAGTGTCGTCGGCTCTTTCACTCCCAGCTTTTCCATCCAGTCACTTCGAAGCCACAAAAGCATCGAGCCATGGTCGATAACCGTGTCCGGAAATGCATATAACTTTCCGTTAAATGTTGCGGAATCCAACACGCTTGTTCCATAACTCTCATACATGTCTTTGATCCTCTTGGTTGTACATTCTTCATACACCGAAGATAACTCTTCCACCAAGCCCTGCTCCACCAGTTGCTTCAAGGTATCTCTCCCTTTCACCACCAGTACATCCGGAATCTCTTTATCCTGAATCGCCATCTCCACGGCCTGCCCATAGGTCGAACCATCTTCCAATTCAAATTCATCCTGATTCTGGATATTGAGCATTTCCTTTAAATATCTCGTATATGCATTATTTTCATATGTATCTCCCACGGAAAGATTCGAGTTCTTTGCACCGGAAATCTTGCCCAACGTATAAGTAACCGTCTCTGGATATTTTCCAAATGCAGAATGCTCTGCACGTTCCCACTGCTGTTTCTCTGTATTTGCAGAACCATTTGCTGCCAGTACATATCCGTTATTTCCCAACAAACTGACGCACAGCACCATACATCCAATGCACTTGTATCTTCGCTTTTTCTTTCTCATCGAAAGCCACGCACTTTCGTCCTTTTTCTCTCTCTGATATCTCATCACATGGTTACCTTTCCGTCCTTGTTCTGCAGCCTGTTCTCCTCATCCGGTTTCTCCGGAATTCGGATCTCTACTGTAGTTCCAACACCTTCTTCACTTATGATCCGCATTGAACCTTTCTCTTTATACAGAAGTTTGATTCTATCATATACATTATGAACTCCATATCCCGGCGACTGGATTCCCAATATCTGTTCTGCCTTCTCCTGCGGCATTCCATTTCCGTTATCCTGAACTTTGAATACCACCATGTCATCTTCTTTTTTCACACAGATTGTAAGAACCTTTTCCTCTTTTTCCAATGGGTCCAAACCATGATCGATTGCATTTTCCACAAGGGGTTGTAAGATTAATTTCGGAGTCTGTACCTGATAACAGCTTTCATCAATCTGTTCCTCCACCCGAAAACTATTGTCATGCATAATCAATTGGATATTCAAATATGCCTGAATATTGCGGATTTCATTTTCCACGGTTGTCATCGTCTCCCCACGATTCAGACTGGTTCGATAATAAGTTGACAAATCCAGTGTTACTTTACTGATTTCATCCTCTCCCGCTTCAATTGCCTTCCAATTGATAATCGACAGTGAATTATAGAGGAAATGTGGATTGATCTGCGCCTGTAACGCTTTCATTTCCGTATGCTGCAATTCAATCTTCGCCTCATACACTTCCGATATCAGTTTATTCAGTTCTTCCATCATTCGTCTGAACGAGCGAATCAATGTTCCGACTTCATCCTTTGAATCACTGTCCACCGTTACTTTTCGAAATCCCAGATGCACCTGATTCATATTTTCCGTCAATCGTTCCAGACAAGAAACCAATCTTTTTGAAAATGCGTATCCTAAAATAATCAACAGCGCAATGCAAAGCACCACAATCGGAATGTTACGAAGCATAAGCATATATGCCGACTGTGTGATAACCTGTTCCGGTCGGTACAGGTAAAAATGCCACCCCATCTCTTCCATATTTCTGTCCATACATACATAATTTTTCTGCACATAAGTCAGAGATTCCGGAGATTTCGGCCGGTATTTCTCATCCATCGAATAACTGGAATAAATCACTTTTCCATCTTCATCTACGATCATTCCGCCGACATTATCTTTTAAAAGAGAACTGAATGGTTCCAGAAGTTCTGAATAGTCGAGCTGTATCGCAAGCACTGCCGTGATATCCTCGTTATCATAGAACTTTCTCGCTGCAACGATTTCCTTCTTTGCTCCACGCTGCACGAACCATTCCAGAATCGAACTGTCTTCCAACTGCCCTGCCCATCCCTCACTTTTCAGTTCCTCCATCGGTACAAGAGAGGAACCATGTGCCACATCAATATTACCGGAATAAATCGTAATTCCTTTGATTTCTTTATGATACACCTGCGGCATCTCCAGAAGGGGATCTACCACCTCTTTGTAGTGAATATATTTTTCATAATCACTCTCACCGGTCTGACTTAAAACATTTCTCAAATCCTGCGAGTAAGATAGATAATTAATCAGGTTCTCGTATATCTGGATCTGGTTTTCCATCGCATCTACCGCCTGATTCACCGAATTCTGCATGCTGTCTGTCTCCTGCTCTTTAAGCAGTTTCAGCATGCCGGTCTGCATATATGTAACAATGATCACAACCGGAAGCATTCCCGCCAGAACAATCAAAAGTGTCGTCTTATAACGGTATTTTAAATCTTTATACTTCTGCTTCAGTTTCCTTATCATCCTTCTCTCCTTTTCGGCATGACTCCGGTGTACTTCCAAAGAATTCCCGGAAACTTCGACAGAAATAAGAGGTATTGGAAAATCCTACTTCTTTTGCAATCTGTGTTATTTTCTTATTTGTATTTTCCAGCAATTCTTTCGCTTTATTCATTCGCACTTCACGTATAAAACGATTCAGATTCATTCCCGTCTCTTCTTTAAAAATCGCACTTAAATATCCCGCAGATAAGTATACTTTTTCCGCCAGCATTTCTATATTCAGTTCTTTTTCATAATTGTGGTAAATGTAACTCTTCACCTCTGTGATCTCGCTTCGGAATCCTTCATTCTTTTCCTGTAAATATGATTCCAGTTCCTGTATCGAAGTCTCCGTGATCGACAGCACATCCTGTATCGTACGGCAGCGATACAAACGATCTACTTTCTTCGACAGACTCTTGTCTCCCGCTGATGACATTTCCTCATAAATCTCTTTTAAAATACTTGAGAAAACGAACTTTACATACATCTCGGAATATGGTTTATCGGTTCTGTATTTCTGCTCCAGACGATGAAAATCCTGCCACAGGTGTGTGATGTCCTTGTACTTGATATCTTCGGAAATACTGTTCAAGATTTCTGAATCTTCCACTTCTGTTTCGGCAACGGGTTCTACCTGTTTGCCATGCACAAATATATGCTGCTTTGGTTGATAAAATTTCTCCTCCAAGAGCTGTTCCAACTGCTGGAATTCTTCCGGCATGTTCTCGATTCCGTTTACTTCCTCACTTACTGCGAAATAACAGCTTGTGTCAAAATGTTGCTGAAAAAACTGGTATAACTGATTTGCCAGTTTTTCATAATCCGCGTACTTCTCTTTAAATAAAAACAACGATTCATTAGAGTTCAAATTCAAATAAAAGAATTCTCTCTGTAATTGCTCTCTCAAGCTTTCAACAAAGTGCTCTTCCTCCGTCTCAAAGAAATGATTCGAACTGGTTGCCAGTATCATTCTCAGATAAGGGGTCTTCTCTTCCAGCATTCCCTGTGCATATGCCTGAAGCTGCTGATAATCCTCTGTATTCCCCGTATAAAGATAATTTTGCAAAAAGAATTTCTTCAAATAATCTTCCTGTTTGTTCTGCTTCTCCACATCGGCAATGCGACTCTGGATCTTCCCCTGAACGCGCTCAAATGTCTTGTGGAATTCTTCCGGATTGACCGGCTTAAGTACATAGTCCACAACTCCACAACGCAAGGCATCTCTCGCATAAGTAAAATCATTATATCCACTGAAAATCACAATCTCCAGATCCGGATATAATTCTCTTGCTTTTTCCGTCAATTCCAGTCCGTTCATATACGGCATCTTGATATCCGAAAATAAAATATCCACCTTTTGTTCCAGCAAAATTCCCAGTGCAGTCTTCCCATTTTCCGCCTCCAGAATTTTACATTCCACACCCTCTCTTTTCAGCAGAAATTTAATTCCGTTGCGCTCCAGTTTTTCATCGTCTGCAATCAATATTGTAATCATAAACTCTATTCCTTTTTAACGTCCGAAAACAGCAGTATTCTTTTGCATTTTTTCAAAAAGAATACTGCTGTTATCCATATACTAAAGTTACACTTTTTTCTATTTTATTTTAAGGTATCTATCTTCTTTTTACAAGCAAATTCATATCTGTTTCATTCCTTTGCAGATACGATTAAAAATCCGTAAACATCAACCTTTCACGGCTCCCGCAACAACACCTTCAATGATGTATTTCTGACAGAAGAGATAGAAGATGATAATCGGTACAATCGCAAGTACCAAAGTTCCCATCATGGCACCCATATCAACAGAACCATATCCGCCTTTCAGATACTGGACTGCCATCGGAACCGTTTTATATTTTCTTGCATCCAATACGAGTGACGGAAGCAGATAATCATTCCAAATCCACATTGCCTGAAGAATTGTGATGGTTACACAAGTCGGTTTTGTGATTGGAAGTACGATTTTAAAAAATGTCTGGATTGGTGTACAACCATCGATCATTGCTGCCTCTTCAATCTCGAGCGGAATGGATTTCATAAATCCGGTAAACATGAAGACCGCCAAGCCGGCTCCAAATCCAAGATAAATAATGATGATTCCCCAAGGATTTCCAAGTTTCAACATATTTGCAATCTTAGATAATGTATACATCTCCATTTGGAACGGTACAACCATTGCGAACAGACACATTACATAAATCGCTTTTGTAAGTTTTGTATGTACTCGGCTGATATACCACGCACACATTGAACAGCAGAGAATAATCACTGCTACGGAACCGATTGTAATAAATAAGCTCCATCCAAATGCCTGAATCAATCCGGTTTTTTCGATTCCTCGTACATAGTTCTCCAATCCTACAAACATCTTATCCGTCGGAATCTTGAACGGATATTTACTAATGTATGCTTTCTTCTTAAAGGAGTTGATAAATACCAGCGCAATTGGGTAAAGATACGCCAGACTAATGATTGTAAAAATGATGGTCAACAGCCATCCATGTTTCGCTTTTCTTGTTCCCATTACTGCTGCACCTCCTTCGATGTTGTAAGTTTATTCTGAATGATTGCAATCAATCCTACGATGATGAAGAATACAACGGCTTTCGCCTGTCCGACACCTTCATATCCGGTTCTTCCGTAGAATGTATTGTAAATGTTCAGAGCAAGCATTTCTGACATTTTTGACGGAGCACCATTGGTCAATGCCAGGTTCTGGTCAAACAATTTGAAGCCATTTGTCAAAGTTAAAAATGTACAGATGGTGATAGACGGCATAACCATTGGAATCGTTACATTTTTCAGTATCTGACTCGGACTTGCACCATCGATTTTCGCAGCTTCGATCAATTCTCCCGGAATGTTCTGAATACCGGATACATAGATGATCATCATATAACCGATTTGCTGCCAGCACATCAGAATAATCAGTCCCCAGAATCCATAGACCGAAGAATATGTCAAAGTCTTACCCACAATTGCGAGAACACCATTTAACAAAAGCTGCCAAATATAACCCAGCACGATACCGCCAATCAGGTTTGGCATGAAGAATACCGTTCGGAAAATATTCGTTCCTTTGATTCCTTTTGTCAGCAATAATGCAACTGCAAATGCGATTATATTAATCAACAGAACGGTTACAATCGTAAATAATGCAGTATACCAGGTAGCATGGAAAAATGTAGAATCTTCCAGTATCTTTGTATAGTTTTTTAATCCAATAAATTTTGCATCCGTTACTGTCGTGAATTTACAAAAAGATAAATAGATTCCCAAAAGGAACGGTGCTATGAATCCGATTGTAAATGCAATCAGTGTCGGAAGTACAAAAATCGGAAAATATCGTTTTATCGCTTTCTCCATAATTTGTGTCCTCCTCACTTTCAAATCCCAATGTTTTATCACGTCTTTGTGCCGACTTCTTTTGCCTGCACATATTCTCTTCTGTTAAAAAGGGCTCCGTCACTGTCGCTGGAGCCCTCTTGCTATTACTTTTTACAGTTGTCTGATACTTCGACTTCCTGTTTTGATTTTATTTTTACTGCTCGTTTGCTGCTGCATACTCTGTTGCCCAGCCGTCAACAAATGCTTTCTGTACTGCATCCCACTGACCTGTTCCCTGAGCATACTCAAGAAGTGCACTTCCGACATCATTCTTCCACTGCTCAGATGGCATTGTTGTGAAGTTCCAGCTTACAGGTGTTTTTCCTGCTTTTGTATACTCGTCGTTTGCTTTTACAAGTGGATTAGCTGGCAGATAATCTTCAAATGTTGTAAATGGTGTTACGAAGCCCATTTCATTTGCAAGAGCATCTCTTCCGTCATCACTCTCTACAACCCACTGTAAGAAGTCAAGTGTTGCCTGAATATCGTCTTCCGATGCGTTCTTATTTACACACCAGTAGTTCTCTGAACCTGTACAAAGTCCCTGATCCTCTTCTCCATCTACACCGATATAGATTGGAAGCATTCCGAGGTCATCATCGTCAACTTCATTGTCTTTAATGTCATTGTAAGCCCATGTACCATTCTGATAGAATACTGCTTCGCCAAGTGCAAATTCTGATGCTGCATCATCACCTGTCTTAGAAGAAATCATACTTGGGTCACATGTAGAATCTTTCAAATACAAATCCCAAATCTGTTTGTAATTGTCCAGATAAGTTCCTTTGATTGCATCTGTTGATGTGATACCGTCATCTTTGTATTCATAATAGATTGGAAGGTTTGCAAGATGTGTTTTGAATCTCCAGTCTGAAGAAGAATCCATACCTGCTGATGTAAATGCACCTTCTACGCCCAAATCATCTTTGTGAGCCTGAATTCCGTCTGCAACTTTCTTCAAAGCATCGAAATTATTCAAATCATCGATAGATGTGATTTCTGCATCCGGTAATTTGAAATATTCATTTAATAATGCTTTGTTATAAATGAGTCCGTATGTCTCAATTACATATGCAATACCATCTACTGCATCTCCATCTTTCAGCACATAGTCATCACTCTGTACATCTTTGTAAATCGCGCTGTCTGATAAGTCATAGCAATAGTCTTTCCATGTAGCCAGTCCAACCGGTCCGTTTACCTGGAACAATGTCGGAGCCTCGTCCTTTGCCATCTCAGATTTCAGCTGAGATTCATATGTTCCGGAAGCGGCTGTCTGTACATCTACCTGTACGCCTGTCTCTTCTGTATATTTCTCTGCCAGTTCTACCCACTGGTCTGCCTGCTCCGGTTTGAAGTTCAAATAATAAACTTTTCCTTTTGCATCGCTTTTTGCACTTTTTGAATCACTATCGCTGCTTCCTGAACTTCCGCATCCTGCAACCATTCCGCCAACCATTGCTGTACAAAGAAGCATTGCAATTATTTTTTTCTTTTTCATAGAACTTGTCCTCCTTTTTATTTCCCTTTGTTCTGTTGACTTTATTATAGAAAAATCTATACTTTTAAGATATGATAAAAAAATCAGAAACATGTTCAATTTTCATGAAAAAATCCCATGAAGTTGCACCTGCCTCTCAGTTTCGGTTTCTTCATGGGATATTTTTATCACTTATTCTAACGATTTATCTTACCGCACTCATCTCTTTTGAAAGTTCAAAAACTTATTTACGTTTTCTTCTCTTCCATGTCACTCCACCGACACCTGCGCCAAGTGAAGATACCGCAAGACCTAGCCAACCAAGAACGCTTGTCACATCACCTGTTTTAGCAGCATTTGTTCCGCTTGTCTTTGACGTATCGCTTGTTTTATTTGTTGTGTTATTTGTCTTATTTGCTGTCTGGCTTGATTTCTTAACCAGTCCTTTGATTGCACTATTCAAAGTATTGGTTGCCTCGTCCACTGCTGTCTGGCTTTCTTTTGCTGCCAACGCACTCTTTGCTTTTGTAAGCGCTGTCTGCATTGCTTTCCAGCTATCTGCTGTGTAATCTGCTTCTTTCAATGCTTCTGCATCAGAGATTGCTTTTTCAAGTGAAGAAGTATCAATGCTTACCGGCTGTTCTGCTTTCACAAGAGCTGCCTTTGCTGCATCTAATGTTGCTTTTGCCTGGTCTACCGCTTCCTGACTCTCTTTTGCTTCTGCTACAGCTTTTGCATTTGCAAGGGCTGCCTGATATGCTGCCCAGCTATCTGCTGTATAGTCAGATTCTTTTAATCCGTCTGCTTCTGCAATTGCTGCTTCCAGTGCGGATGTATCTACTACAACCGGTGCCGGAGTTTCTCCTGCAACCTTATAAGTAAATGTAAGAGGTGTTGTATATCCCGTTGAAGTTACTGTAATTTGGAACTCTGTTCCCGCTACCGCATCTTTAAATGGTACTGCATCTGTCTTAAGTGTTCCGTCACTTCCAATAATCTCAACTTTACCTCTTCCGGTTGCTGCATAATCTGTACCATTTACATTTACAGAAGTAATTTTTCCGATATATGAATTTAATGCATCAGCATCAAATCCCTTTGCCTCTACAAGTTTCTTATTCTCTGAATCATAAGCAGCAGGCATATCTGTTGTTGTCAACAGGAAGGATGTAACAATATCTGCATATTTGCCATTTTTATCTTTTACTGTAAGTGTATATTTACCTGGCTCTATTGAACCTGCCGCTCTTGTTTCTGTGGCTGCCTTATATGTCAATACATTTCCTTCTACTGTCACGTCTAAACCATCCACACTATACTCTGGATCAAAGTCGTCCTGAAGATTCAATTCTATTGTTGTCTTACCTTCAGAAATGTCTGCATCTGCAACCTTAACAGCATCCTCAGTTTTTGCAAATTTTACAGGAATGTAGAGATCTTCAATATCAATTGTATACAGACCATTTGTTGTGTAATATTCAATACTATCAATTGTCTTGCCCATCATAGATGCGTAATGTGCGGAAGATGTCGGGCAACCATGTACTGCATCTGTATATCCTGTACACCAAGCCAGTTCATTTCCTCTCCAGATATTTTCGAGATGACGCATACCATATGCTGTTCCATCTGTTGTTTTTACAACAACTGCATTTACATTAGAAGATGTGATTTCATCTTCTGGAAGTCCATCAAGATTAAGCTGATAATCACCATAAGAAGACTGTGTTAATAATTCTGCTGTAACACCTGTCAGGGCTTTTGCTTCCTGTCCTTTTACCTCACTGAATACAAGATTTCCATTTTCATCAAGTGTAACTTCTTTATAGTTTACAGGAGTCTCTGTTAATGGATAATAAGCATATGTTTCATTCTGGAATAAAGTATCTTTTCCTTCCAATGTTGTTGTAGATGTTTTTCCGCGATTTGTTACTGTGATTTCTACCTTATCTGTATCTTTAACTTCTTTGTATTTTGTAAGATCTACAGAAGAATCTACTTTTACCGCATATGTAATACCATCAATCTTAGAACCATCTTCATTTGCATGATAAGAACCGCCTGCAAGTCCAGTTGTACGTGTTTTATTCAATGTAGCTGAAGTAAATGTATCTACTTCTACATCATTGTTTGTTGTCTCTGCTTTGTAGAAAGCTGCATATGGAATGTTCATGAGGACATATGTTTCTTTTGTCTCTGCCTTTACAAGATGATTCATTGCATCTGTCAAATGTGTTGTCTGCTCTTTTACTTCTGCTTCCAATGGTTTTTCTTTTGCAAGCAAATCTTTTGATTCCTGAAGTTCTGTCTGCAGATTGCTCCAGCTATCTGCTGTGTAGTCTGACTCTGTAAGTCCTTCTGCTTCTGTTACTTTTGCCTGCAATGCTGCAAGGTCTTCTGCACTTGCTTCTTTTACTTCTAATGCAAGATTATCTGCTCCTACTTCAAATTCATATGTGTAATCCTCATATCCAAGTGCATATACTGTCAGTTTCCAGTATCCTGTTCCATCTGTTCCTGCCGGCAACTGGCATCTCTCTGATTCTGTCAACGCAAGCTGGATTCCCATTGATTTGTGCATCCAGTTGTCTGATGCGAACTTTGTTCCATATGTTGCAACTGCATTTGTTCGGCTGCTGTCTGAACCATAGTATGTCCACTCTACTGCCTGCATATTTGCTCCCAGGTCTCCGTAGTTTCCGTCCAAGTCTACTCTCAGGAAATCTCCGAATGCTCCTGTATTTTTCTTCTCGTCAGTTGTTTTTCTTACTGATGGTGTTACATCTGCTGTCTTTAAGCTGACATCTTTCAGTCCGGATTCTGTTCCATCATTCTTTCTTGCTGAGAACTCAAAGCTTCCATCCTCTTTCTTTGTTGCTTCTTTTAAGCCGTTTGTATTGTCTGTTACATTTGCTGTCACTTCATAGGAACTTAAGTTTCCTTCTCCGTATCCACCTCTTAATATTCCGCCATTCTCTACCACTGCATATTTTTCTTTTAATGCGGAAAGGTCGACTGTTTTTACTTTTACCGGTACATACTTCAAACCGGTTACTTTATAATCTTTGATATTTGACTTAATATCACCAATCGCAACTTCCTGTCCATCTGTTGTCACAAATGTTTTCTGATCTTTCCAGTATGCAAGATTGTATGTCTGTCCATCATTTGTCTCAATTACTGCATTACACTGGAAACTTCCTCTGTGAAGTCCATGATTTGTTGTTGCTCTTGTTACAGCATCAAATGCACCCTTATCGTACTCATTATGTGAATCTAATACATCAGATGATGCTGTGCTTCCTGCATTCTGTACACCTTCATTTGCCCAGTATTCTGCCCATGTCATTCCTACATATACATATGAATACTCTTCTTTTGTCTCTGCCTTTACCAATGCATTTACTGCTGTATTCAATGCATCTTTTGCTGCATCCACTGCTTCCTGACTTTCTTTTGCAGCCTGTGCACTTTCCGCTGCTGTCAACGCAGTCTGCATAGCCTGCCAGCTCTCCGCTGTATAGTCTGACTCATTCAATACTTTCACTGCTGCGATTGCCTGATCCAGTGCTGTTGTATCTACTGCTGTAGCTGTTCCTGCTGAACGGATTGCCTCGAGCGCAGCTTCTTTAACAGCCTTTGAAGTACATGTTGCCTGACTTACTGTATCCCAACTATTAATCGTCGCTTCTGTTGCTGCCTGACCTACTAACTTTGTTTTTATTCCTTTTGACTTATCATATGCCTTTGCAAAATAGCTGGCGCTCTCTCCTGCGTTATAGCCTTCAAGTGGTTCTACTGCAATGTCCGAAAATTTACCATTTTCTACTATCAACTTGACCTGAACATCATATTCTGCCCAATCATTCTCATCTTCAGGATTATTTACAACATGCTTTGTACTTGTATACACCCCATCCTTCGCAACTTCATTTCCTGTTGCGGCAAATACAGTAGATGGGCAAAGTCCTGCTACCATTGACATTGCCACGGCCATCGTCATTGCTTTTGTTGTTATGTTTTTCTTTTTCATTAGGTTCCTCCTTTTATTGATAAAATTTATTATTAAGTTAGTTTTTACTAACCTATAATCAAAAAAATTTAAATAGTTTCCAACGATTTTACTGCCTCTCTTTTCACAACCGGAAGCAGTTTTTTACTTAATATTCCAATCAAGAATCCGGTTATTGTTCCTGCTATCAAAAGTGCCGGAAGATAATATGCTAATTTCATATTCTCTACCACAATAGAAGCAACAATCAACTGCCCGATATTGTGTGAGATTCCTCCTGCAATGCTGACTCCCACTTCAGAAAATCCTTTTGCCTTTTTCAAAAGCGTCATAACAAGAACACTTAATATTCCACCTGCAAGACTGTATATGATTGACATTCCATTTCCAAACAGGAAGCCAATCAAAAGTACTCGCATGACTACTACCAACAATACTTCCGGAAGTGCCAGAAAGTATATTCCGGTCACAGTGACCAGATTAGCAATTCCAAGCTTCATCCCCGGCACTCCAAAGTTGATTGGAATCAGGCTTTCCACATAGCTGAATATCATTGCAACTGCAACAAGCATTGCCATATTCGCAATCTTCTTATTACGATTCATTCTCTTTGTTTTCCTTTCCAATCATATCCGTTTTATGTATTCTATGCGGCAACGCATAGAACCGTACTTTCTGCTAACTCTTCTGTTTATTTCGATATGGTATCCGGTACATCTTCCGCTGCATTGTCATTTTCCAAGCTATCTGCATCTAATACTTCCACAACCAGTTTATGTGGAAGACAGACGATCGTCTGCGTACGACCACTGATTTTCCCCTGTTCCTCGCAATATCCGTCCGGACAATTTGCCTCTTCCATATACGCCGCACCATCCTGAATCCGAATACGGTTATAAAAGTCATTTTCTTTTACTTCAATTACTTGATCTTTTTCAAGAGAATACGTGCCATATACAGCTCCATTAACCGTTATCTGTATCTGATTCCCCGATTCATTTCTGGTCAAATGCATGACCAGAAACAAAACAAGTGCAATAACGAGAATTCCTCCACCAAGTATGACATCATTTTTCTTCATCTTATACTCCTGCCCAGATTAAGATTGCTGCCAACAAGATTGCTCTAAAAAGCGTGAACCAGATTTCATTTCCTTTCAGGCTTTGAATTCCGGTATGGATGTTTCCTTTCGGACAAGTATCAATGCATTTCTGACACTGGAAACAATCCCCCTCCACTCTCGGTGACCCATCTTTCGGAAGTCCGATTCCGGATGGGCATTTCTTTGTGCAGGCACTGCATCCTTTGATACAGCTCTCCCGGTCACGATGCAATGCAAAGAATGGAAGAACCGGCAACAATGAGAATACTGCACCCATCGGGCATAAGTTTCTACAGAAGAATCTCTCTTCCAGACACATTCCTGCAAGTATCAGAATCAAGATCAGTAAGCCAACGATATAACCACCCAGTTTAAAATTACCTGCTCTTATCATGGAAAATACATCCCATGGGCTTGTTCCTTTTGCTTTGCCATATACCCCTGCAAAGCACATTAAGACAATCGCTGTCAGTACAACATATTTTAATTTGTCTAACCAATTCGCCCATTCATCTGAAATCAAAAGCGGTTTCTTTTTCATTTTCTTGAAAATGTATCGGTACAACGCATGTATTGCATCTCCCAATGTACCGAATGCACAGGCGAATCCACAGAAAAATCTGCCAAATAATATCGTGTATATGCAGATTAGAATAAGTACTGTCACAAATGATGTGAGTTCAATCCGATTTCCTGCTCCAACCTGTGTAAATATGTATTTCACTCCGGCAAATGCCGCAGTATACACGGACGGAATGAAGATAAAATACAGAAGTTGAATTACGGCCCGTAACCATGTATGTATCTGTTTCAACTGCTTTTTTGACACAGAATGTAGTTCTATTTTTTTCATCTTACTTCACCGCCTTTTCTAAAGCTTCCTGTGAAGCATTCTTAATTCCTGTTGAGCTAAATGTTGCTCCGCTGATGGTATCTACATCTGCACTCTGTGCTTCGATGATTTTCGGAATGATATCTTTTGCCATGGACAGATAGGCACCATCCTCTTTTTCAGCACTTACAATATTAACTGCCGTGATTTTTCCCTTTTCTATCTTCACCTCAACAGCAACTGTTCCGCCGAAGCCTTCTGCCTCTCCCTGATAAGTTCCGTCTTTGTAGTTACTATCGTCACTTTCTGCTGACTGTGTCTCCGTCACCTGCGCCTTCAATTTTGCAATCTCTTCATTTTTTTCTCTTGCATCCAGAACTGAATTATATCCGACCAGGATACCTACAACTGCAATCAGACTCACGACTCTAATCCAAAACTCTCTCATCGTTATTCAGCCTCCGTCTTTTCCGGACGTTTCGCCTCTTCCAAAGCTTTCTCACATCCTGCTACGATTGCATTCGAAGAACAAGTTGCCCGCGATACCGCATCAATTTCTTCCGGCAAGCCCTTTTTCACAATTTGAGAAATGACCCCTTCTTTTGACGATGTACCATTGGTTGCTTTCTTGATATAACTATCATTTGTAGATGAACCATCTCCGTAAATATCCGTAATTGCTACAATTTTATCATCACGAATCGTCACATTCATCGTTAAGTTATATGTCTCAAAATCCTCATCTTCATCCGGTTCGCATGGCACTGTCACTGTATAAGTTCCGTTGATATACACGCTATCCTCATTATCTGCGGAATCTTTTTTCTCCAGCAGTGTCACTGCCAAATTCAGGTTATCTAATGCTTTATTAACATCTGTCTGCTCTTTCGCTTCCATTGCCTCTTTTGCTTCCTGCAGCCTGATCTGAAGAACTGCCCAGGTTGCTTCTGTATATTCTGACTCGTCCAGTTCATTTGCACTTTCAATTGCCTCTGCAAGTTTTGCTGTATCCACTTTCTCGTCCAGCGACTCTCCATTGGTTGCTTTCTCCGCCTGCTTTAATGCATTCTTGATTGCATTTAACAAACCATTGGAACTATAAGTTGCTCCCGAAACTGTATCCACTTCGGTATTCTGTTTTTTCACAACATTTTTTACAACATCCATTGCACGATTGAAAAATGCTTCATCGTCCGATGTATCTGTAACCAGAATTGCTTTGATCGTATGCTCCTGAATGACAACTGCAACACTTACATCCCCGCTGTAGCCTTCTGCTGTTCCGTAATAGATTCCTTCTTTGTACGGAACGGTTCCTGTAATTGCATCTGTTGTGGAATCGTTCTTATCGGACTGACTTGTGTTGTTGCTCTGACTACTGCTGTCTGTACTGCTGACCGCTGCCTGACTGAGAGCATCCCGTACCGCCTGAATGATTCCGACCGAACTGTAAGTCGCTCCGGAAACCGTATCTACATTCGTACTTTGACTGGCAATAATCGTATTGATAATAGAAGATGCCTTGGAAATATATTCGCTTCCATCGTTATTTTCCAATATTTGAATTGCTGCGATCTTACCGCCACTGATATCTACCTGAACTTTCAGCGTTCCGCCGAATCCTGTACCGGTTCCATAATAAGTACCATCTTTATAGCTTGCTGCATCTTCTACCTGTGCAACCGAAGTCGAACTTCCCGCCGCGGCTGTTCCACCGGATTGTGACTGTCCTGTTTCTCCACTATCCTTTTCTCCGGTCAGAGCATTTTTCACCGCACTGATAATTCCATTTGAACTGTAAGTCGCCCCGGATACAGTATCAACATCCAACTTCTGACTTTCGATGATTCGATCAATCACTGCTTTTGCCCGGTTAAAAAATGCCGCATCGTCGGATGAACTTAAGATATCAATCGCCACGATCTGCTTATCCTTGATCTGAACAGACACGGTAATATCTCCGGCATATCCGGTACCGGTTCCTTTATAAACACCATCCGCAAGATCAAAAGAACCTTTTGCTGTGCTTTTCTTTTCCGTCTTCTCCGATGATGTTGTTTTTGACGATTTATCTTCCACTGCTTCCGTCTTTTGCGCCGCATAGACCGGTTCCTTATATCCACTTAAAGAACCGGCTACACAGGCCGTAACCACCGCGACAGAAAGAACCGGTGCAAAGGATTTTATTTTCTTTCCTTTCTCTTTCATATCCATAATCCGTTTCTCTCCTTCCCTTGCTTTACTCCTTAAATATTTTCGAAATGTATATCGTTATTTCTCAATGATTTCCATATCCATTTCTGTTGAAAAATCATCCTGAATTCCTTCTGTCACATAAAGTTTTCCTTCATCCGTCAACAAGATCGTGTCAAATTCATCACTGTGCGCTCTCCAGAATTCGATTGCTTTTTCTTTCCCCATAATAAAGAGAGAAGTAGAAAGGCCGTCTGCCAATGTTCCATCTTCGGTTACAATGGTAACGGATGTCAGACCATTTTCTGCAGGATAACCGGTCTTCGGATCAATGATGTGATGATAAGTATTTCCATCCTGTTCAAAATACCGCTCATATCCACCTGATGTAATTACTGCTTTATCCTCAACACTTAAGATTCCAAGATAATCCTCTGTATCATCCGGACTTTGTACCGCAACTCTCCACTTGCTGCCATCCGTCTTCGTTCCGAGTGCCTGCACATTTCCTCCAAGATTGACTAATCCGCTGGAAATATTATTTGCCTTGTAAATGTCCATGATCCTTGATGAAGTATACCCTTTTGCAATTCCTCCAAGATCAATTTTCATTCCTTCCCGGCCAAATGAAATCTTTCTGGTATCTTCGTCGTATATGATCTGTGATGCATCGGCAAGTTTCAACAGAGATTCTAATGTGTCCGCTGTCGGCACCTGATAATTCTGTGTTGGGAATCCCCATGCCTCCATGACCGGATAAATTGCAATGTCAAATGCTCCGTCTGTCTCCTTGTTTAGTTCCAATGCACGTTCTACCAGATACCCCGCATCTTCAGACAATGTCGCACTTTTATTTTGATTTAATTGTGCAATCTCACTCTCTTCATTTCCTGTAGAAAGCAGTTCATCCAACCTCTGGATTTCTGCTTCTGCCTCGTCAACCGCTTCCTGCGCCTTGGTACCATATGCAGTCACTGTCATATAAGTATCCATTGCAAAGATATCTTTTGAAGCCTCCTCATCGGCTTCCGTCTGTTCTTCCGTCTGCGTACTCTTTGCCTCTGTTGTCGTATCCTGCTTTGTGTTATTACAACCACCTAATAGCAGTGATACGCTAAGACAGACGCATACCATTACTATCTTTAGTTTCATGCTTCTCCCTTTCGTTACTTGTATCTAACCTTTTATACTATATTTTATCTCTTCCTGTAATGTCAATTACAATTTCTATAATTGAGAAACGTTCTCATTTAGATAATATGGAACTTTTATCAGGATGATTTATTTCTTTTTCAAAAATCCGCCAATATTTATTCACCTTAATATGAATGAATATTCATACTTACGATTTTTTAGAGTGCATTACTTTTTTTAATGTGCTATAATAGTTTTTGACAAGGGTGTCAGGTTTCGTGGGAGCCTGTCATCCTTTTTCACTTTGATTAGAAGAAAAGGAATGATTCAAAGTGATGACGCATTTTGCAACCATTTTTATAACTGTTTTATTCATAAAAATGGCTGCCAGTAAGTAAAAGAGGAGGGATTGCAAATGCAGTCAAACATTATTGTAACCAGTGTCGTTGTTGTATATTTGTTGGTAATGCTGTTGATTGGTTATTTATCATCAAAGAAGATTGAATCGAACACAGACTTTGTCGTTGCTGGAAGACGTTTGGGACCATTTCTTATGGCCGGTACTCTTGCCGCAACAGAAATCGGAGGAGGAAGTTCCCTCGGTGTTGTTCAGCAAGGGATGGAAAGCCATGGACTCAGTGCCGCATGGTACATTATTACGATGGGCTTCGCTTTCGTAATTTTAACTTTCTTAGCACCGAAATTCCGTGCTGCCATGGTTAAAACCGTTCCGGAGTATTTCCGTCGTCGTTACGGAAAACCATCCGGAATCATTACATCTTTAATTATGTTCTTTCCATTGATCGGACTGACAGCCGGACAGTTCATTGCATCTTCGGTTATCTTATCCACAATGTTGAACATAAATTACAAGACATCCGTTTTGATCGTTGGTATTGTCGTAACAATTTATGCCATCATGGGTGGTTTATGGAGTGTTACTCTGACAGACTTTGTTCAGGTATTCCTGATCGTAGTCGGTATGATCATCGCACTGCCATTCGGTATGAATCTTGCCGGTGGCTGGAATAACGTTGTTGCAAATGTTCCTGCAGAGACATTTGATATGTTCAAGGGATATAACGTAGTAGATGTGATCAGTTTAACAATTATGTACGTTGCTACATTTACCGTTGGACAGGAAGCGGTATCCAGATACTATGCAGCAAAAGATGGGAAAGCAGCAAGACAGGGATCTGTTCTCGCCGCATGTGTAAACTTTGTTTATGCATTTGTTCCTACAATCATGGGAATCATCGTTCTTGCTTTGATCAACATGGGTAAATTCAACGCTGCTGACTTCCAGGATATCGGTGCTCGTTATGCACTTCCTGTATTGGCAATGGAAGCTATGCCGGCTGTTATCTGTGGTTTATTATTTGCAGGTATTGTTTCTGCAACAATGTCAAGTGCAGACTCAGACCTTCTTGGTGCAGGTGCTATCTTTGCAAACGATATTTATAAAATTGTGATCAAACCGGAAGCTTCTGACAAAGAAGTTATGATCGTTACCCGTATCACAATGGCAGTTGTTGGTATCTGTGCTACATTGATGGCATTGTTTAATACATCAAGTATTATTTCACTTTTGACATTTGCCTTTACACTGCGTGCTGCAGGTTCTTTCTTCCCATATGTTCTCGGACATTATTGGAAAGGATCTTCCGAGGCTGGAACTCTTGCTTCCCTGATTGCAGGAACAATCGTTGTTGTATATCTGGAGCATATTTCAGGAGGAAACTTATTCGGACTGCACTTTAATCAGCCAATCATCCCAGGACTGGTTGCTGCATTACTTGCATTCTTGATCTTCTCAATGGTTATGCCACCAAAAGAGAAGACAACAGAACTTCCACCGGAAGAAGAATAATTTTTAGAAAATATGAAATACCCACGATAAATATATAAATGTATGTTAGTACATTATCGCGGAAGACTTTTGACTCGTATCCGCAAAGAAAAAAACATGGAGAGTTATCCACATCACGTTGGATTCTCTCCATGTTTTTTCACATTTTATATTCTTATCCACAGATATCTGTTCTTCTTTTATCTGCATATATTCATACAAATATCCCTCTACTATTCCATCTCACGAAATACTTCTTCCAAATCTTTCACCGTATCCACAATATAAGTTGCACCAGCCTCTTCAAGTTCTTCTCTTGAACCGAATCCGTATAAGATTCCCATGCAGTCAACGCCCATCTGTTTTGCACCATTTACGTCATATTTACGGTCGCCTACCATCAATACCTGCGACTTGTCCTTGATTCCACATTCTTCAAACGCATGCCGGATCACTGCTGCCTTGGAGCCATGACGTTCATCCATTCCTGCTCCCGCCACATAATCAAAATATTGCGTGAGCCCAAAATAATCCATAATCTTTCTCGCATATACTTCCGGCTTTGAAGTTGCAACAAGTACTTTCTTTCCCTTCTCCTTTAAGACCTTCAGTACCTCTTCAAACCCTTCATACACCCGATTCTCAAAGATTCCTTTATCCTGATAATACACGCGGTACTGTGCAACGGCCTCCAACGCACCTTCCTCTGTGAATCCATACATTTCCTGCAATGGTTCTACCAACGGAGGTCCGATAAACTGACACAATTTGCTCATGTCATTTTCCTCGATTCCATACTGCTTCAACATGTATTTCACCGAATTAGTAATTCCCTCGGAAGAATCTGTTATCGTCCCGTCCAAATCAAATAATATCACATCATACGACTTCATCTGTTCGCCTCTTTTCTTTTGCCTAAATATTCCACCGCCGACAGTGCAGCTACATTACCCTGTCCGGCAGATTTAATATACTGGTATGGTGTTCCCGCAATATCTCCGCAGGCAAAACATCCCGCAATGCTTGTCTCCATTTTCAGATTCACTTTTACATGCGGACCAACCATCTCCACGCCTGCCAACAACTGTTCCGGGGAAATGCTTTCGCGCAGGATGAAGATTCCATCCACATTCCACTCGCCTTTGTTCGTCTGTAATCCCTCTACCAAGTCTGCTCCAAATACCTTTTTCGGTACTTCTCGTACAACCTCGATCTTACCGTCCAATTGCGGCTCATCTTTGTACATCGGAAAATAATATACCTTGTCCACTACTTCTGCAAGAAACTTCGCCTCTGCCTCTTCCCGTTTGCTGTAACCGATTACCGCGACCTGCTTTCCGCGGTACAGCATGGCATCGCAAGTTGCACAATAACTAACGCCTCGTCCGAGATAATCTTTCTCTCCTTTCAGCATCTTGCCCATCACAACTCCGGATGCCAGTATGATCGTGTCCGCTTCATACATTTCACTCGATGCCTGAATTCCAAAATAATCCCCCATGTTATAGACCGCATTTACTCTCGCATCGGTAATCGAGATGTCTAACGCCTCAAGATGCTTCTGATAAGCCTCTGCAAGCCCCTCTCCGCTTATTTCCGGCAGTCCCGGATAATTCTGTATCAAATGTGCTTTCTGCACCTTCTCGCTCAAATTTGCCGGTCCCAACAACAACACTTTTTTATTTCGAATCGTTGCTGTAATTGCAGCAGACAGTCCCGCCGGTCCGGTTCCGATGATTGCAATATCATATCTCTCCATTTTTCTATCTCCTCTTGGTAATTTCTAAACTTATGATTCACCATAACTTTGCAAATGCTATAATCTCGTCTGCATTATTTTCTCATTATAACGAAAATGATGATGCCACACAAGGGATAGACTTATGTTATAGTATATATATCGACTGTTATTCGGAGGTACATGATAATTGTTAAGCTAGAGAAATCCCTTTAAGCAGGGTTTTGCAATTTGCCTACTTAAAGGGATTTTTTCAGTATTATTCAAGCTGTTTCTCAATCCGTATTTTATCGAATTCACTGTTACTGTTCACAATACCCGGAGCAGTAACAATTCACTACTTTCTATGAAACAACGAGAACTTCTTTTTCTCATAAGGCTCTGTCTCAATCGCATCCACCGTATATCCAATATCTGCGATTGCTTTCTTTGCTTTCTCCTCATCCAACGCATCTTCGGAGATTACTTCTGTAATTCCTTTACTATGCGAAGAAGATACTTTCTTCACATCAAAGTTCTTACGAATCACATCATTCATATGACTCTCACACATCCCACACATCATTCCATCAATATGAAGTATTGTTTTTATCATGAATATTACCTCTTTTCTTTTATTACATACCCTTATGGGGTATATGTATATTATACCTCTCGATTTTGTGATGTCAATCATTATACTTGAGAAAGATTTTCATCAGCAGACTTCTATTACTCTCTCATTAATATTTATTGCCTATCCTTTTTCTATTTGCTACAATAGAAAAAACTTATCAAGGAGGACCTGCATATGAACACAATTGAACAATTAGATGAACTTCAGAAGAAAGCAATACATACTCCGGAATTAAAAGAACGTTTTCTTGCATCAAAAAAGGCAGAAGACCCACTGGGGGCATTCTGCCTGATCTGTCAGCAAGAAGGATATGACATCTATCCTATGGATATCATTCAAGCCGGCGATGAATTCTACGCCACGATGAAACGAAGCACCAATGGTGGTGGAGAGAACTCACCGGTTCTCACTTGTGAAGATGATGCATATGAGCTGTTCTTTGCCGGTCTTGAGCGTGATAACTAAGTAATTTTTCTCCCAATTCTTGTTTTTCTAATCATCCAGATACAACCAAAGGAAGCCGCAACAATTACCAACGTCAGTCCCGGAATTACAATCCATGCCGCTGCATCTGCGGCTTCCATATGTTTCTTATAATTATCCAGAAATATAATATGAATCAAATAGATTCCAAACGAACATCCACAAAATGTATTCATAAGCCGCTTGGCCCGCTCACCCGGAGCAAATTCGCTCTTCTTTAGACGAATAATAAACATAAAGAACATCGCAGATGCCAGTGCAATAAGCGGATTTCCATACTCCATAAACTGCTCGCAATGTGTCCCATTCTTTATCGTGAAAAACCAGGTTAATCCGATATTCACCGCCATACATACGACAAACAACACGATTGGTATTCTCTGATCACGCATCACATGCTTTCTGTATTTGTATATATAATATCCGATAAATACATAGTAAGTGTAAATGCGATCGCCAATCAATGGCAAATCATAATAAGCTTCTTCGTGTCCAAATGACGACAGATAATTGAATATCACTGCCGCTGTAATTACGAACAGAAATGCCTGTTCCAATCTCAGATTCATATGCCTGCACATGACCTGAAAGAACGGAAGTACCATATAGATTGGAATCATGGCATACAAATACCAAAGATGGGGTTCTGCGGGTTCAAAAAACAATTTTCGTATATCATATGGCGTCTTCATGTAGCAGTTATTCCAGATAATATAAACCACACTCCATACCACTAATACAATTAAGAAGCGATACAATCTTTTCGCATGTTTTCGAAGTGGCTCTTCCCTTCCCAGGAGAAGTGCTCCCGTAATCATAAAGAAACAAGGAACACTTACTCTCGTCAGCACATCCAGTATCATGGAAAACAGATATTCGCCTCGACTGATTTCCTCATAAGCACGACAGTAATAATTGGTCACATGAATGACAATAACAGAGACAAAGGAAATGATTCGAATCAGTTCTAAATTATAATTTTTTTCCATCTTTCACAACTGCCTGTAACTCTAAATCATCATTTAACAACACAATATTCGCCTGTTTTCCTTCACGAATTGAACCATATTTATCTTCAATTCCAAGACTTCTTGCCGGATTAATGGTTGCACATGCAATTGCTGTTTCCAGCGGAATATCCATCTTCTGAACAGCCGTACGCATACAGTCCATAAGGTTTGTTGCAGAACCTGCAATTGCCCCGTCTGATACCAGAGTTGCTTTCTTTCCTACTACTTTTACATCCAGACCGCCCAATGTATACTGACCATCCGGCATACCTGTCGCCCGCATGCTGTCACTGATTAGAATCATTCGATCTGCACCCATCATCTCAAATGTTGCTCGTACCATTGACGGATGAATATGGATTCCATCACAAATAATCTCTACCATCACATCCTTGCTGTCATATACAGCCCCCACAACGCCCGGCGCACGATGGGTAAACGCAGGCATGGCATTGTACAGATGTACCGCATGATTCGCACCTGCTTTACAAGCTGCAAGTGCCGTATCATAATCTGCATTTGTATGCGCCAATGATACATTGACCTTATCTCGAACCTGCTCGATAAATTCGATTGCATTTTCACTTTCTTCCGGTGCAATTCCCATGAATTTTACCAAACCTTCCGATGCTCCCAAAAATCTCTCACAAATCTTCACATCACATGGCAAAATATTTCTTGCATCCTGAGCCCCTTTCTTCACCGGACTGATAAAAGGACCTTCCATATTCACACCAACCAAATCTGCTTGTCTGTAATCCTTTGCCTCACGTTTATACTCTGCTGCCACCCTCAGGATCTGTTCCAGTTCTTCAACCGGAAGTGTCATAGTTGCGGGTGCGATCGTTGTTACTCCAATTGAAGCTTCATACTCTGCGATTCTTGCAATAGCCTCCTTGCTGCCATCACAGAAATCATCGCCCTTACATCCATGAAAATGCAGGTCGATCAATCCCGGTATAGCATATGCGCCCTGTCCGTCCAGAACTTCTTCTTTCTCGATATTTGGTGCATTTTCCTCTGTAAATACGCTCTGAATTTTGTCCCCCTCTAAGACGATTCCGCCTTTTACAAAATTCTTGTCCTCTGTGAATACCTTTACGTTTTTGATAATCATTTGTTTTCTCCTCTCCGTTACCTTGAAATCACGTTACTACTTTTATATTCTCCATTATAAATGTTTTCCTTCTCTTTTTGAAGATTTTCTTCATTATGCAACAAAAAAATGAAGGAGAAGACTCCTCACATTTTGGTGTCTCTCCTTCATTTTCTTATTCTTCACTCGCCTTCCCTAAATTCAAAGCAAGTACGATCATATTAATTCCCTGCATCAAAACAGAAAATGCAATCATATATCCGACTGAGAACATAGTCAATATCGGATGTGTAAAAGCTATGATACTTACGATAACTGATAACACACCACAGATAATTGCCAGAATTCCTTTGCCTTTCGAATCCTTAAACTTCTTTACTCCTGCCACAATCTGGAAGATACCATAGAGCAATACACTTCCACCAACCAGATAAGTTGCCATGATGTCTGTAAGGAATCTCTGTATTCCACTGAATAACAACACAATACCGCCAAGACCTTCCAAAACTCCCAGGATACATGCCCCAATATCTTTCTTATCCTTAGACAAAGAAAGCATCACAAGTTCAATACCATTGACTAAGAGAAGTATTCCAAGAATCCATCCGATTGATAAAAATGTCCTCATAGGTCTGACTACTGCATAAATACCTAACAATACAGTTAGAATGCCCGTGACCCATGTGATAATCTTAATTGTATTATTCTCTTTCATTTTTTCGCGCCCCTTTCGTTTTCTACATTTCTTCTTTCCTTTTGTTTTTTTCTATCATACCATAATTTTTTATTCTCTTGTTACTTATTCTAAAATATTCAAAAATTATGAGGATAGTTATTGTTACCGGTCACATGTACTTGGAACAGTAACTAGCTATTGTTGCTGCACACAAGGAACTACAAACACTATTCTTTTTTTGCCTCCATAATCGACAAACATTTACCTCCTGCCGCCGCTGCCACAAAAATCCAGACAAACCACTTAACAGGATAACATAAGAAAAGAAGCATCGTAACCGCCAGCGGTTTTTTCATCGTTCCACCAAGTAATGCCGCCGTAACGATTGCTGTCGCAAATACCATATGACTCTCCACATTTCCACAGATCAACATGGCAACTCCATATCCCATGCATACCCCCGCAAAAATAACCGGAAAGAAATGTCCTCCCTTTAATCCGGACTGTATACACAAATTCGTAAGCAAGATTTTCAAAAATGCAATTCCGATCAATGCAAGTGGAAGATAATTCATATATTCTTTCATCAGCACGCCCATCTGTTCCTCGCCGGAAAACATCACTGCCGAAATCAATGTACCGCATACACCAAGTAGCAGACCTGCCAGCGTTTCTCTCAAAACGGCCGGTACCTTCCCTGCTGCCACCTTCATGAGCTGATGCGTTTTTTCAAAAAATATTGCCAAAATACATCCACAAAGAATATATACTACCATCAGTACATAGTCGATTCTGCCGACCTCAACTACATCAAAAGACGGAAAACCTGACATCCCGCCTCCAAACAATGCCGATAATCCGGCATAAACGCCCGTTGCTGCTGCCAGTGCAATACCATAAATAAATACTTTCGAAGAACCTGATGTTTCTAACAATATTTCCTCAGACTCATTCTCTTCTACCTCAAAAAGTCCAAATAATGGTGCGTGGAATAATACACTCAAAGAAGCTGCCACTCCAACCTGAGAATATTCTTTTGCATGCTGCTTTGCGAACTTCAGATTGTCTCCTGCCCAGTAGCACAAGCCTACGATAATCCCTGTAAGTCCTGCCTCCGGACCAATACTGCTTCCAATCAACAACGGAAGTAACGCAGCAATCATCATAACAAGCATGTTTTTATATTCATATCGTTTTTCCGTCTTAACCTTACCCATTACAATTTCCATTTCTTCCGGATAATCTCCGTATTTCTTACGGAAAATACCGATAATTGCTGCTCCTATCGTGCACACTGCAATGGTATAAAACGGAAAGGAGACTCGATTCGGAACCCACTCCCATATTACTTCCGTTCCAACACTCAATATCTTTAAAAGTGCCCAGACAAGTCCGCCTGCAAATGCACCAATGATTGCACAAAACAACCAAAGTTCCAATTGATTCCTCACCTTTGTACTCTTCATTCCTTTTCCCTCTCTTTTTGCTAACTCAAAAAGGATCATCCTCCTTTTTTATCGTATGCCTGATAACTAAAATTCTCTGTTCCTACATGGTTTTCTATTGTTATTTCCCCTGATTCTATACTATACTTTAATTAATTCAATCCGCTCACCAGCGATCACCTTTATCTATCGGAGGATAAGCATTATGAAAAAATTAAAATTATTATGGATCATTCTAAAACGAACCAGAGCAACTCAGATACTCCTTGGTTTCGTTCTTTTCCTTTTTGCAACTGCCACTGTTATTCAGATAGCAGAGCCCAGTATCAATCGTTACGGAGATGCTCTCTGGTACTGCTACGCCGTAATCTCCACCGCCGGATTCGGTGATTTTGTCGCTGTCACATTTATCGGAAAA
This sequence comes from Schaedlerella sp., assembly GCA_052272205.1. Classification (GTDB taxonomy): domain Bacteria; phylum Bacillota; class Clostridia; order Lachnospirales; family Lachnospiraceae; genus Schaedlerella. Next base: position 30,306 of record DAVZKO010000021.1, read on the forward strand.
ATATGCTCTGTTCTTTTGACCATCTACGCTGCTTTTGTTATTGCTATCGTCACCGGTGTTGTTGTCAACTTTTATACACAGATGGTAGAAATGCAACGAAAAGAAACGCTCACAATGTTTATGGATAAACTAGAAAGACTTCCCGAGCTCTCAAAAGAAGAACTGGAAAGTATTTCTAAAAAAGTCCGGGAATTCCGCTAGTAAAAAACTTACAGGACCTGCCAACGGCAGCTTCTTCGGATGCTGCCTACTCTTCTTCCTCGCTTCTAACCTGCGGGATCAAAGAAGCTGCCAGTTGCCCCTTTCCTCTGTTTTTCAAATATAAGATACCAATGATTGAAAATACAACCGCACCGACAAAGTTAACCATCAGATCTTTCATCGTATCCACGATTCCAATATCAAGATAACCACCGAGATTCCAGTTCTGTCCATTAACCACTAAAGACTGGACATCTACGTGAATCGGAACATTTGCACCGGTCGGATTCAACTTAACAGAATTGATTGCCGGTACAATCCAGTCCTTCTGCATATCTGTTCCAAAGAACCAATCCATACTGAATTCAAAGAATTCCCACAACACTCCGACTGTCATTGAAAAGCAGAATGCAAAAAATGCGACAAAATATGGTGACATCTTAATCGAGAACTTTTCACTTCGGTTAAAAAGGTCAATCAATGCAAATCCTATCGCTGCCATTAAAAAGCCATTCGTCGTATGTAAAATCGTATCCCAAATTGGAATCTTTACATAGAAAGCATTAATCTCTCCTAAAATCTCTGCTGAATAGATAAAAATCAAGATGACCGTTTCCAATCCAACCGGTATGGTAACACTTAATTTTTTATCCAGAAACTGCGGAACCATAAACAAAATCAATGTTAAAATTCCAAGAAACATATTGTGATAGTTTCCAAGGAAAAATTGCCGGATAACAGAAAAAACAACCAACAACGTAAGTACCATCTGTATCTTTGTTCTATTCCTTTTTACTTTTACCTGTTCACTCATTCCTTTTCCTCCTTTTATAACGTACTATTTTATTCATTCTCTTTGATACGCTCAAAACGATATTTCTGTTTCACATCCGG
>DAVZKO010000022.1:0-31149 GCA_052272205.1 Schaedlerella sp.
CATGGAGTGGGTTCTTCGGTTGTGAATGCCCTGTCTACCCATATGGATGTATGGATTAGCCGAGAGGGGGCGATTCATCACGATGCATACGAGAGAGGAATCCCGGTTATAGAGTTGGAGGATGGATTACTTCCGGTTGTGGGCAAGACAAGAAAGACAGGAACGAAAGTAAATTTTTTGCCGGATGACACGATTTTTGAAAAGACAAAGTTCCGCGCAGAGGAAGTAAAGAGCCGTATGCATGAGACGGCATATCTGAATCCGAACCTCACGATTATTTTTGATGATAAACGTGCCGGAAGCGAGGAGCATGTGGAATATCATGAGCCGGATGGAATCATCGGATTTATCCGTGATCTGAATCAAAAGAAAGAGACACTTCATGACCCAATCTACTTCAAAGGGGAAGCGGATGGAATTGAAGTGGAAGTGGCGATTCAGTATGTGAATGAATTCCATGAGAATGTATTGGGATTCTGTAATAATATTTATAATTCAGAGGGCGGTACTCATCTGACCGGATTTAAGACAACCTTTACGACGGTGATGAATCAGTATGCCCGTGAGCTTGGCGTATTGAAGGACAAGGATGCGAATTTTACCGGAGCGGATATTCGTAATGGAATGACAGCAATCGTGTCCATCAAACATCCGGATCCGCGTTTTGAAGGACAGACGAAGACAAAGTTGGATAACCCGGATGCGGCAAAGGCAACCGGTAAGGTGACAGGAGACGAGATCGTATTGTATTTTGACCGTAATCTGGAGACATTGAAGACGGTGCTGTCCAGTGCGGAGAAAGCAGCAAAGATTCGTAAGACAGAGGAGAAAGCAAAGACGAATCTTCTGACGAAGCAGAAGTATTCTTTTGACAGCAACGGAAAGCTGGCGAACTGTGAGAGCCGTGATCCGAAAAAATGTGAGATCTTTATTGTTGAGGGAGATTCTGCCGGTGGTTCTGCAAAGACTGCGAGAAACAGGAATTATCAGGCAATCCTGCCAATCCGAGGCAAGATCTTAAATGTAGAAAAAGCCAGCATTGATAAAGTTCTGGCGAATGCGGAGATTAAGACGATGATCAATGCGTTCGGATGTGGATTTTCGGAAGGCTATGGGAATGACTTTGATATTACAAAACTGCGCTATGATAAGATCATCATTATGGCGGATGCCGACGTGGACGGAGCACATATTTCGACCTTGCTTTTGACATTGTTCTATCGTTTCATGCCAGAACTGATTTATGAGGGACATGTATATATTGCGATGCCTCCGCTTTACAAAGCAATGCCGAAGAAGGGGGAAGAAGAATATCTTTATGATGATGCGGCGTTGGAACGTTACCGCAAGACACATGAGGGTGGATTTACATTGCAACGATACAAGGGTCTTGGCGAGATGGATGCACAGCAGTTATGGGAGACAACACTGGATCCTGAGACGAGACTTTTGAAACTGGTAGAAATCGAGGATGCACGTATGGCATCCAGTGTGACGGAGATGCTGATGGGAACAGAAGTACCGCCTCGTCGTGCGTTTATCTATGAGAATGCAACAGAGGCAGAATTGGACATCTAAGATGACAGGAGGGAAACTGTTCATATAGAATTGTATATGATGAATGGATACCCGAGATAGAAGGAGAAAAGAATGAGCAATAATGAATCACAGATTATCAGAACAGAATATTCTGATTTGATGAAGAAATCCTATATCGATTACGCAATGAGTGTAATTATTGCACGTGCGCTGCCGGATGTCAGGGATGGTCTGAAGCCGGTACAGCGAAGAACACTGTATGATATGCATGAGTTGGGTATTCGTTATGATAAACCTTATAGAAAATGTGCCCGTATCGTAGGAGATACGATGGGTAAATATCATCCGCATGGAGACAGTTCTATCTATGATGCGCTCGTTGTGATGGCACAGGATTTCAAAAAAGGAATGGTGTTGGTAGACGGACATGGTAACTTTGGTTCCATTGAAGGGGATGGCGCAGCGGCGATGCGATATACCGAGGCGAGGCTTACAAAGTTTACGCAGGAAGCATATCTTGCAGATCTGGATAAAAATGTCATCGACTTCGGACCGAACTTTGACGAGACGGAGAAAGAACCTTTGGTACTTCCGGCACGTGTGCCGAACTTGTTGATTAATGGTGCAGAAGGAATTGCGGTTGGTATGGCAACTAGTATTCCAACACACAATCTGTCGGAAGTTGTAGATGCAGTCAAAGCATATATGAAGAATAATGCGATTACCACAAAGCAGTTGATGAAGTATGTCAAAGGACCGGACTTCCCGACGGGTGGAATTGTGGTCAATAAAGACGATTTGCTTTCTATTTATGAGTCCGGACAGGGAAAAATCAAGATTCGTGGTAAAGTGGAAGTCGAAGACTTGAAAGGCGGCAAAAAGCAGCTTGTCATTACGGAGATTCCATATACGATGATCGGCTCCGGTATTTCCAAATTCTTAAATGATGTGGCGAATCTTGTCGAGACGAAGAAGACAACTGACATTGTGGATATTTCCAACCAGTCATCCAAAGAAGGAATCCGAATTGTGCTGGAGTTAAAACGTGGTGCGGATGTTGAGAATCTGAAGAACATGTTATATAAGAAGACCCGTCTGGAAGATACGTTTGGTGTAAATATGCTTGCGGTTGCGGATGGCAGACCGGAAACATTAGGACTGAAAAAAATTATTGAGTATCATGTGGATTTCCAATTTGAAGTGACGACACGCAAATATCAGACTTTACTTGCCAAAGAGCAGGAGAAACGGGAGATTCAGGAAGGATTGATCAAAGCGTGTGATGTTATCGACCTGATTATTGAGATCTTACGAGGAAGTAAATCGGTAAAAGATGCAAGAGCATGTCTGGTAAATGGGGTGACAGATAACATTACATTTAAGTCAAACATTTCCAAAAAGATGGCAGCGATGCTTCGTTTTACCGAGCGTCAGGCAACTGCAATTTTAGAGATGCGTTTGTACAAGCTGATCGGACTGGAAATTGAGGCTCTTCAGAAAGAACATGAGACAACAGTAGCCAATATTCAGAGATTCGAAGATATTCTGAACAATTATGACTCTATGTCAGCAGTGATCATGGAAGAGCTGGATGGATTCAAAAAAGAGTATGGAAGAAAACGTCGTACTGTTGTAGAGAATGCAGAAGAAGCCGTATTTGAAGAGAAGAAGATTGAGGAACAGGAAGTTGTATTCTTGATGGATCGCTTTGGATATTCGAAGACGGTAGATGTCAATGTCTATGAGCGTAACAAAGAAGCTGCGGATAAAGAAAATAAATACATTGTCCGTTGCCTGAATACCGGTAAGATCTGCTTCTTTACTGATTCGGGCCGTATGCATCAGGTGAAAGTGTTGGATCTTCCATATGGAAAGTTCAGAGATAAGGGAACACCGATTGACAATCTGACCAATTATTCCAGTACGGAAGAACAGATTATTATGGTCTGTGATGCAGAACAGATGCGGTTTGCCAAATTACTGTTCGCAACGAAGCAGGGAATGATAAAACGAGTAGATGGAAGCGAGTTCCAGGTGGCGAAGCGTACCATTGCGGCAACAAAACTTCAAGATGAAGATGAATTACTTTGTGTACAGGTTGTAACGGACAATCAACATGTCGTACTTCAGACAAAGGGAGGATATTTCCTGAAGTTCCCGGCGGCAGATATTCCTGAGAAAAAGAAAGGAGCTGTCGGAGTGCGTGGTATCCGTTTGCAGAAGAATGATGAATTGGAGCAGGTGTACTTATATGAAGATGGTACAGAGTCAAAGATTTTATATCGTGAAAAAGAAGTTACATTGAATCGATTGAAACTTGCAAAACGTGATGGTGTAGGTACCAAATATCGCGGTTAAAAAGAGTTGAAAAAGAAAAAATGAAAATCCCTTGCATTGTAAAATAAAAAGTGATATAGTTAATAATAGTTACATAAGGGAGCTGGCAGAAGAGTGGACGTAAGTTCACTCTTCTTTGTTGCATGGGAATCTCCGGCAGACAGTTTTCATGAAATAAAGTTGATCTATAAGAAAGGAAGTATAACGTGTCAAGAAGAGAACAATACGAACAGCAGACAGAAGAACTTTTGGAACCAATCGTGACCGGTCATGGATTTGAACTGGTAGATGTGGAATATGTAAAGGAAGCGGGAACATGGTATCTGCGTGCATACATTGATAAGCCGGGCGGAATCACAGTGGATGATTGTGAAGTTGTAAGCCGTCAGTTTTCTGATATTCTGGATGAGAAAGACTACATCGAAGATGCTTATATTTTTGAAGTGAGTTCTCCGGGACTTGGTCGTCCGCTGAAAAAAGAGAAAGATTTCAAAAGAAGCATGGGAGAGGAAGTTGAGATTCGTACGTATCGTGCAATTGATCGTCAAAAAGAATTTACAGGAATCCTCAAAGCATATGATGAGAATACTGTGACAATTGCATATGAAGATGACACTGAGCAGGTGTTCGAAAAGAGTGATATCGCTTTGATCCGACTTGCTTTGGATTTCTAGAAGATAAGAAATAATATGCTCGTTTCTTAGAAGAACAGTAGAACTGAGAAGATAAGAATAAGAAAAATAAGATTTCATAAATTAGGAGGAAAGAATAATGAACACAGAATTACTGGAAGCCTTGACAATTTTGGAAGAGGAAAAAAACATCAGTAAAGATACAATGATGGATGCGATTGAGAATTCATTGATCAGCGCCTGTAAAAACCATTTCGGAACATCGGATAATATTAAAATTATCATGGACCGCGAGACATGCGATTACTCTGTATTTGCAGAAAAGGAAGTTGTAGAGGAAGTATTTGATCCTGCAATCGAGATCAGCCTGGAAGATGCAGAAAAACTGGATTCTTCATTACAGATTGGAGATGTTGCTCAGATTCCTGTAGAATCCAAATCTTTTGGACGTATTGCAACACAGAATGCAAAGAACCTGATCTTGCAGAAAATCAGAGAAGAAGAGCGTAAAGTTGTATTTGATCAGTATTTTGCAAAAGAAAAAGATATCGTAACAGGTATTGTTCAGCGTTATGTAGGCAAGAATATCAGCATCAACTTAGGTAAAGCAGACGCAATGCTTACAGAGAATGAGCAGGTAAAAGGTGAGAAATTCGAACCAACAGAGAGAATCAAGCTTTACATTGTAGAAGTTAAGAACACTCCGAAGGGACCTAAGATTCTTGTGTCCAGAACACATCCGGAATTGGTAAAACGTCTCTTTGAGGCAGAAGTTGCAGAAGTAAAAGATGGAACCGTAGAGATTAAGAGCATTGCCAGAGAGGCAGGTTCTCGTACAAAGATGGCAGTATGGTCTAACGATGAGAATGTAGATCCGGTAGGAGCATGTGTCGGAATGAACGGTGCACGTGTGAATGCGGTTGTAAATGAACTCCGTGGAGAGAAAATCGATATTATCAACTGGAGCGAGAATCCTGCATTGTTAATTGAAAATGCATTGAGTCCGGCAAAAGTAATCTCTGTTATGGCTGATCCGGATGATAAGACAGCAAGCGTAATCGTACCGGACTATCAGCTTTCACTTGCAATCGGTAAAGAAGGTCAGAATGCAAGACTGGCAGCTCGTCTGACAGGATACAAGATTGATATCAAGAGTGAGACTCAGGCAATTGAATCAGGAGAACTTCCGGAAGATTACATGGAACAGATGAACAACATGGAAGAAGATGAAGACGGATATGTAGGAGAATACGAGACAGATGTAGACGATGCATTTGAAGAGTATGACGATACAGAAGAGTTTGAATTCGTAGAGACAGAAGAATAAGAATGGTTAGATTATTGTTCACAGAACGGGATTTTTGTTTATGAAGATTCCGCTGTGATACAGTAATGGATTCATCTTTGGAAGGAGATAAGATAGTTGACGACAAAGCGAAAAGTACCGATGCGAAAATGTGTTGGCTGCGGTGAGATGAAACCGAAGAAAGAATTGATGCGTGTGTTGCGGACAGAGGAGAATGAATTCGTTCTGGATACAACAGGCAAGAAGAATGGACGCGGAGCATATCTTTGTCTGTCAAAAGAATGTTTTGACAAGGCGGTAAAGAGCAAAGGTCTGGAGCGTTCTTTTAAACAGGCGATTCCAACCGAGGTGTATGAACGCTTGGAAAAGGAGATGATAGAACTTGAAACCAGATAAGATATTGTCTCTGATCGGCCTGGCAACAAAGGCAGGAAGATGTGTGAGCGGAGAATTCATGACGGAACGCGAGACGAAGTCCGGACGTGCGGCACTTGTGATCGTGGCAGAGGATTCATCGGATAATACGAAGAAGAAGTTTCAGGATATGTGTGAATTTTATGAGGTTCCAATTTATTTTTACGGAGATAAAGATACCTTAGGGCATGCAATGGGAAAAGAATTCCGTGCATCTCTGGCAATATTGGACGAAGGATTTGCAAAGGGAATTCAAAAACAATTGAAAACAGTCGACAACCAAAAATTGCATAAGGGAGGTAGTTTATAATATGACAAAATTGAGAGTACATGAATTAGCAAAAGAGTTGGGTATGGACAACAAAGAATTATTAGATATTCTTGCGAAGAAAAAAGTGGAAGTAAAAAGCCATATGAGTACTTTGGAAGATCAGGTTACAGAAACAATCCGCAGCGAATATGCGAAGAAAAAAGCAGAAAAAACGGAAGATGGAGCACCGAAGAAAAAGACAATCGTGCAGGTATTCCGTCCACAGAATTCAAAGAGCGGAAAGATGCAGAATAACCGTCAGGGACAGCGTCCGCAAAATGGTAATCGTCAGGGACAGCGCCCACAGAATGGCAACAATGCAGGAGCAACAAGACCGGCAAGCCAGGGACAGCGTCCACAGGGTACAGGAGCTGCAGCAGGCAGACCACAGCAGGGTGGTGTGAATAATGCACGTCCACAGAATGCAGAGCAGACAAGAAGAAACGACAGACCGCAGCAGGGCAAGCGCTTCAATAACGACAGACAGGACAGAAACGACAGAGGCAATCATTTCAACAATGACAGAAACGATAGAAATGACAGAGGCGGCCGTTTCAACAATAACGACAGACAGGATAGAAACGACAGAGGCAACCGCTTCAACAATGACAGACAGGACAGAAACGACAGAGGCAATCGTTTCAACAATGATAGAAACGATAGAAATGACAGAGGAAATGCACGTCCACAGGGAAGACAGGGACAGGGAAGAAGAGATGATCGTGATTCCATTCCTGCACCAATGGTAGAACAGCAGAAAACTCAGAGAAACAAAGCAAAAGATAAAGAGAAAGATTACAAGAAGAAAGAGCTGCGTGACGAAGAGTTCGAAAACAAAGGCAAAAAAGGTAAAAAACAGAAACAGGTAGCGGAAGCGAAAAAACCACAGAAACCACAGCCGAAGCCGGTTGAGGTGGAAGAGGAAATCAAACAGATTACAATTCCGGAAGTGCTTACCATTCAGGAACTTGCGGATAAGATGAAGATCGTTCCTTCTGTCATTATCAAGAAATTGTTCATGCAGGGCAAGATCGTGACAGTAAATCAGGAAGTGGATTATGAGACAGCAGAAGAAATTGCAATGGAATTTGATGTCCTTTGTGAGAAAGAAGAAGTTGTTGATGTTATCGAAGAACTGCTCAAAGAAGACGAAGAAGACGAGGCAGACATGGTGAAACGTCCTCCGGTTGTCTGTGTTATGGGTCACGTTGACCATGGTAAAACATCCCTTCTGGATGCAATCCGTCATTCGAATGTAATCGACCGTGAGGCTGGTGGTATCACACAGCATATCGGTGCTTCTGTAGTAGAGGTAGACGGAGAGAAGATTACATTTTTGGATACTCCGGGACATGAGGCATTTACAGCAATGCGTATGCGTGGAGCAAGCTCTACTGATATCGCAATCCTTGTAGTAGCTGCCGATGATGGTGTTATGCCACAGACAGTAGAAGCAATCAACCATGCAAAAGCTGCCGGAATTGAGATTATTGTTGCGATTAACAAAATTGATAAACCAAGTGCGAATGTAGAACGTGTAAAACAGGAATTGACAGAGTATGAATTGATTCCGGAAGACTGGGGTGGAAGCACAATCTTCGTACCGGTATCTGCACATACAAAAGAAGGTATCAAAGAGCTGCTTGAGATGGTACTTCTTACAGCAGAGGTAATGGAACTGAAAGCAAATCCGAATCGTGCGGCAAGAGGTCTTGTGATCGAGGCACAGCTTGATAAGGGTAAAGGTTCTGTGGCAACTGTACTTGTACAGAAAGGTACATTGCATGTTGGTGATGCAATTGCAGCAGGTTCCGCACATGGTAAAGTTCGTGCGATGATGGATGATAAAGGCCGTCGTGTAAAAGAGGCAGGTCCTTCACAGCCGGTTGAGATTCTTGGTCTCAATGACGTACCGAATGCAGGAGAAGTATTCGTTGGATGTGAATCTGAAAAAGCGGCAAGAAGCTTTGCAGAGACATTTATTGCACAGAATAAAGCAAAACTTCTGGAAGAGACAAAATCGAAGATGTCTCTGGATGATCTGTTTACACAGATCCAGGAAGGAAACTTAAAAGAACTCAACATCGTTGTAAAAGCGGACGTTCAAGGTTCGGTAGAAGCAATGAAACAGAGCTTGTTGAAACTTTCTAACGATGAAGTTGTAATTAAGATCATTCATGGCGGCGTTGGAGCGATCAACGAATCAGATGTTACACTGGCATCGGCATCCAATGCAATCATCATCGGATTCAATGTTCGTCCGGATGCAACAGCGAAAGATATTGCGGATCGTGAGGGTGTTGATCTGAGATTGTATCGTGTTATCTACAATGCGATCGAAGATGTAGAGGCTGCGATGAAAGGTATGCTGGATCCGGTATACGAAGAAAAAGTACTCGGTCATGCAGAAGTACGTCAGACATTCAAAGCATCTGGAGTTGGTACGATCGCCGGATCTTATGTACAGGATGGTATCTTCGAGCGTAACTGCTCTGTACGTCTGACACGTGACGGAATCGTAATCTTTGACGGACCGCTTGCATCTCTGAAACGTTTCAAAGATGACGTAAAAGAAGTAAAAGCAGGATATGAGTGTGGATTTGTATTTGAAAATTACAATGACATCAAAGAAGGCGACCTGGTAGAAGCATACAAGATGGTAGAAGTAGAAAGAAAATAAAGAAAAATATTACTGCTCCGGACAGATTTTGTTCGGGGCAGAACGTATAAGGAGCGATGAAACATGAGAAAGAACAGTATAAAAAACACAAGAGTGAATGCAGAAGTTCATCATGAGTTGAGCAACATACTGCGTGGCGGAATCAAAGACCCGCGAGTTGCACCGATGACATCCGTTGTTGCGGTAGAAGTAGCTCCGGATTTGAAGACATGCAAAGCATATATCAGTGTGCTGGGAGATAAGAAAGCTCAGGAAGATACCTTGAAGGGATTGCAAAGTGCAGAAGGATATATTCGTCGTGAGCTTGCAAGAACAATCAATATGAGAAATACTCCTGAAATTACATTTATTTTGGATCAGTCTATAGAATATGGAGTAAATATGAGTAAAAAGATTGATGATCTGACAAAGAATTTAAAGAGTGAGGAATAAACATGAGCATTGTTTTATCTGAAATTTTAGCCGGGAAACAGATGGTTGCACTTGGAGGACATGTGCGTCCGGATGGAGACTGCGTCGGTTCTGTGATGGGATTATATCTGTATCTGCAGGAACAGTATCCGGAATTGAATGTGGATGTTTATCTGGAGCCTGTTGCAGAACGTTTCCGTTTTATCCGTGAGACAAACATCATTCAAAGTGAAATTGATTCATCGAAGGTATATGATTTATTTATTTGTATGGATTGTGGTGATGAAGAACGTTTGGGATTTTCTGCCCCATTGTTTGATCATGCAAAGACAACACTGTGTATTGATCACCATGTGAGCAATGAATCGTTTGCAAACTACAATGAGATCGTTCCGGATGCAAGCTCGACATCCGAACTGGTGTATCGCCTGATTGAGAAAGACAAAATCAGTCTGCACTGTGCAGAGGCACTTTATATGGGAATTGCACATGATACCGGGGTGTTCCAGTATTCCTGCACTTCTCCGGAGACGATGGAAGCAGCGGCAGAACTGCTTCGCAAAGGTGTGAACGGAAGCGATATCATTGATAAAACATTTTATGAGAAGACGTATGTGCAGAACCAGATTCTAGGAAAAGCATTGTTGGAGAGCATGATGATTCTGGATAAGAAATGTATTTTCTCTTATGTATCCAGAAGAGATTTGGAATTCTTCAATGCATTGCCGTCGGATCTGGAAGGCATTGTGAGTCAATTGCGTTACACAGCAGGAACAGAAGTGGCAATCTTTATGTATGAGACTGGATATCAGGAGTATAAGGTGAGTCTTCGTTCCAAAGATGCTGTCGACGTAAGTAAGATCGCAAAATATTTTGGTGGCGGCGGTCATGTGAAGGCGGCAGGCTGCACAATGAAAGGTACGGTTCACGATGTAGTGAATAACCTTACAAAACTAATTGACATACAGTTAAATGGAGCAGACGTAGAGGAATAGGCTGAATGATAAACGGAATTCTGAATATATACAAAGAAAAAGGATATACTTCCCATGATGTGGTGGCAAAACTGCGCGGAATCGTGGGACAGAAAAAAATCGGACATACTGGAACATTGGATCCGGATGCCCAGGGAGTTCTTCCGGTATGTCTTGGAAGGGCAACCAAACTTTGTGATATGCTGACAGATAAGAATAAGACTTACGAGACGGTTCTGCTTCTTGGGAAGACAACGGATACACAGGATATTTCCGGTGAGGTGTTAAAAACAGGAGATACATCGATGTTGACTAAGGAAGAGGTAAGAAGCTGCATTCTCGGATTTGTCGGAGAGTATGATCAGCTTCCACCGATGTACTCGGCTTTGAAGGTCAACGGGAAGAAGCTTTATGAACTTGCCCGAGAGGGAAAAGTTGTAGAGCGTAAAACGAGACGAGTTCAGATTCTTGATATCCAAATCAAAGAGATGGATCTTCCGAGAGTGAGGATGGAAGTAAGTTGTTCTAAAGGCACTTACATCCGTACATTGTGTCACGACATCGGAGAAAAGCTTGGATGCGGTGGATGCATGGAAGAACTGCTTCGCACACGTGTGAGCAGCTTTGAGCTGAAGAACAGTTTGAAGCTGGATGAGGTCAAAGTGTATCGTGAACAAGGAAAACTTTCGGATATCTTGATTCCGGTAGATGAGATGTTTGCCGATAGAAAAGCGGTGACAGTGAAAAAGCAGTTTGAAGCATTGGCGTATAATGGGAATGAGTTGAAAGCGTCTGCAATGAAGATGAGAGAAGAAGCTGTAGATAATGAGCAGGTTCGTCTATATGATGAGGCCGGACATTTTATTGGAATTTTTATTTACCATGGAAAACAGCAACGTTTTACTGTGGAGAAGATGTTTTTGGACCAGGAGGAACTGAAGAAGTAACATGCAGTATTTAACAGATATAAATGCGTATCAAAGTGAAAAAAGAGCGGCGGTAACGCTGGGCAAATTTGACTGTCTGCATCTGGGACATCAGAAACTGATCGGACGGGTAAAAGAGCTGGCTTCGGAAGAAGTACAAAGTGTTGTCTGTGCATTCGATATGGGGAGAAATTCGCTTTTGACAGCCGAGGAGAGAAGAACGAGGCTGGAAAAAGAAGTGGACTGCTTTATTGCATGCCCGTTTACAAAAGAAATCAGGGAGATGGAAGCAGAACAGTTCATTGCACAGATTCTGGTTGGAAAGTTTCATGCAGCAGCAGTTGTTGTTGGAACAGATTTTCAGTTCGGACATGAGAAACGTGGTAATGTTGAGATGCTGGAAAAGTATGCCAAACAGTATGGGTATCAACTGGAAGTGATCGAAAAAGAGACTTACAAAGGACGTGAGATCAGCAGCACTTATGTGAGGGAAGCGCTTTCGGAGGGCAAGGTGGCATTGGCAAATCAATTGCTTGGATATGTATATGGAACCGAAGGAATTGTAGAGCATGGACATCAGCTTGGAAGAACGCTCGGTTTTCCAACCATGAATATTGCATGGGACGAGAGAAAGATCGCACCCAAATTCGGGGTGTATGCCTGCGAAGTTGAGATTGACGGAGTACATTATTATGGAATCGGAAATGTGGGAATCAAGCCGACTGTGGAGGATAAACCACATTTGTTGACAGAAGTGTATGTATTTGATTATTCGGGAGATACTTATGGAAAAGAAGTAAAAGTATGGTTTCATGAATTTGAACGTCCGGAGACAAAGTTTGCATCTGTCGATGAATTGAAAGCGCGGGTAGATAAAGATATTTTGTATGGAAAAAACTTCTTTACAAGATAAGAAAGTTATGCTATACTCATCGAGTGTGAGCCGGTGTTCGGTAATTGGATGACTCCAACCGTTGCTTAATGCCAGGCGGTCATAAAAGATATTTATCAGGAGGAAAAGAACATGATTTCTAAAGAAAAGAAACAGGCAATTATTGCAGAATATGGAAGATGCGAGGGAGATACAGGTTCTCCGGAAGTACAGGTAGCTATCCTGACAGCTAGAATTAACGAGCTGACAGATCACTTCAAAGCAAACCCAAAAGATCACCATTCAAGAAGAGGTCTTTTGAAAATGGTTGGACAGAGAAGAGGACTTCTTGCATACTTAAAGAAAGTTGATATCGAGAGATATCGTACTCTGATTGAGAGACTTGGACTGAGAAAATAATTTCAGTCACTTTGATAAGAGACGTGAAGAATCCGGTGTGGTATTCCATACCGGATTCTTTCTATGTTCGCTTAACAGGGCACTTAACAGGGATTTTCCCCTCTTGCGTAAGTAATAGGCGTATGATATAATGAAAAAGATTGTGAGCAGGAGATGAATTCCCGAGACCACTGAAAAGGGCAAGAACGTTTTCTTACATTTTTCAGTAGTTTCGGTCACTCTTGCTGACAGCCCAGAAAGATAAGATTAAAAGGAGAACAAACATGTATAAAAAGTTTGAAATGGAACTTGCCGGAAGAACTTTGAGAGTCGATGTTGGTCGTGTTGCAAAGCAGGCAAACGGAGCCGTTCTGATGCATTATGGTGATACAACTGTACTGTGTACAGCAACAGCTTCAGAGAAACCAAGAGATGGAATTGATTTCTTCCCATTGAGCGTAGAATATAATGAGAGAATGTACTCAGTAGGTAAGATTCCGGGAGGATTTAACAAACGAGAAGGTAAGGCATCTGAGAATGCAATCCTGACATGCCGTGTAATTGACCGTCCGATGCGTCCGTTATTCCCAAAGGATTATCGTAATGACGTAACACTTGAGAACCTTGTTATGTCTGTAGATCAGGACTGTAGTCCGGAATTGACAGCGATGCTTGGTGCTGCAATTGCGACAAGTATTTCTGATATCCCATTTGACGGACCGATTTCTACAACACAGGTAGGACTCGTTGACGGAGAATTCGTATTCAACCCGACAGCAGAACAGAAGGCAGTATCGGACCTTGCACTTACAGTTGCTTCTACAAAAGAAAAAGTGATCATGATCGAGGCTGGCGCGAATGAAGTACCGGAAGCTCAGATGATCGATGCAATCTTTGCTGCACACGAAGTGAACCAGAAAGTGATCGCATTTATCGATACGATCGTTGCAGAGTGTGGAAAACCAAAACATGCTTATGAGAGCTGTGCTGTACCGGAAGAACTTTTCGCAGCAATCAAAGAGATTGTTCCACCTGCAGAAATGGAAGAAGCTGTATTTACAGATGACAAACAGACAAGAGAAGAGAACATTCGTGTTATCACAGAGAAGTTAGAAGAAGCATTTGCTGAGAACGAAGAGTGGCTTGCAGTACTCGGAGAAGCTGTTTACCAGTATCAGAAAAAGACAGTCAGAAAGATGATCTTAAAAGACCACAAACGTCCGGATGGTCGTGCAATCGACCAGATCCGTCCACTGGCTGCAGAGACAGATCTGATTCCGAGAGTTCATGGTTCCGCAATGTTTACACGTGGACAGACTCAGATCTGTACAGTTACAACATTGGCACCATTGTCAGAGGCACAGAGACTGGACGGTCTGGACGAAGCAGAGACTACAAAGAGATATATGCACCATTATAATTTCCCTTCATACTCAGTTGGAGAAACAAAACCATCAAGAGGACCTGGACGTCGTGAGATTGGTCATGGAGCATTGGCTGAGAGAGCATTGGTACCTGTACTTCCAAGTGAAAGTGAGTTCCCATATGCAATCCGTACTGTTTCAGAGACATTTGAATCAAACGGTTCTACATCACAGGCTAGTATCTGTGCATCAAGTATGTCACTTATGACAGCCGGTGTACCGATCAAATCTGCTGTAGCAGGTATTTCTGCAGGTCTTGTAACAGGCGAGACAGATGATGATTATCTGGTACTTACAGATATTCAGGGATTGGAAGATTTCTTTGGCGATATGGACTTTAAAGTAGCCGGAACACACAAAGGTATCACAGCAATCCAGATGGATATCAAGATTCATGGTCTGACAAGAGCAATCATTGAAGAAGCAATCGCTGCAACTAAGAAAGCAAGAACTTACATCTTAGATGAGGTTATGAGCAAAGCAATCGCAGAGCCAAGAAAAGAAGTTGGAGAATATGCACCGAAGATTATGCAGATGCAGATCGATCCTCAGAAGATTGGTGATGTAGTTGGACAGCGTGGTAAGACGATTAATGCGATCATCGAGCAGACAGGCGTGAAGATTGATATTACAGACGAAGGTGCTGTATCTATCTGTGGAACAGACAAAGAGAAGATGGAAGAAGCTGCTAAGTTAATCCATATTATTGTAACAGATTACGAAGCAGGACAGATTTTCGAAGGTAAAGTAACAAGCATCAAAGAATTTGGTGCATTCGTAGAGTTCGCTCCTGGAAAAGAAGGAATGGTTCACATTTCTAAGATTTCCAAAGAGAGAATCGACAAAGTAGAAGATGTTCTTCATATCGGAGATGTTGTGAAAGTTGTCTGCATGGGCAAAGATAAGATGGGAAGATTCAGCTTCAGCATGAGAGATGTAGCAGAATAAATAGAAGTATTTATTGAAAATAAACAGAATAAGCGTGAAGAGAGACGGAGTATATGCATGAGCGTATACTCCGTTTTTTGTTTTCAAGCATATGACAAAAGGCTGGGAGTGCTTTTTTAGTCATATTTCTTTTCTGATATCATATATTGTTTAAAGAGGTGGACAAGATGAGGGAAAACAAAAAAAGACAACAAATATTAAATGTTCTGGCAAAATCAATTCGGGCGATCGTAGAGAATGAAGAATTGGATTTTGAAAAATTGGAGGAGATACGACTGCGTATCGATCAGCCGCTTATTGTAGAGTATGAAAATGTGGAGATGGTTCTGCCGTCCAAGGCAAAATCCAAACACATTGTGACAAAAGAAGAAATCAGAGAGACAATGGATTACATTTGTAAATATTCGTTGTATGCATATGAACAGGAACTGAAACAAGGATTTGTTACAATTGAAGGAGGGCATCGGGCAGGCGTGATGGGAAAAGTAATTTTAGAAAATAATCGTGTGAAGAATTTGCAGTACATATCTTCGGTGAATATCCGTGTTGCACATGAAATAATCGGATGTGCCGATTCAATCATGCAGTATATTACGAAGAACCGGGAAGTGTGTCATACACTGATCATATCACCGCCCAGATGCGGGAAGACGACGTTGATTCGTGATATCATCCGTCAGATATCGGACGGCAACCGATATGTAAGAGGATGTACAGTGGGGGTAGTGGATGAACGTTCGGAATTGGGTGGCTGTTATCTTGGTGTGGCACAGAATCATTTGGGCATGCGTACTGATATTCTGGACTGTTGTCCGAAAGCTGAAGGGATGATCATGCTGATTCGTTCGATGGCACCACAGGTCCTTGCAATTGATGAGATTGGTACCAGTGAGGATGTGCATGCAGTGGAATATGCGATGCAATGCGGATGCAAATTGATCGCAAGCGTACATGGTATGGACATGGAAGAGGCATCAAGAAAACCGGTGCTTGGAGATTTGATCCGCAAACGTCGTTTTGAGCGTTATGTGATACTGGAAAATCGACATCATCCGGGGGAGATAAAAACAATTTATGATGAGCGGGGAAGTTTATTATGCAGCGGGTTATAGGGGGCGTGCTTGTAATTGCTGCGACAACGGGAATCGGACTGGTATACAGTAAAGAATTACAGAATTATCTGGAAAAGTTGTTGTATATCCGGCACTTAATATATTTGTTAAAAGGCGAGCTAGAATACTCTGTTGCGCCGATCGGAGAAGTGTTCGGGCGAATCAGCGAGCGGGTTAAGCAACCTTATAAAAAATGGCTTCAGGCTATGGAAAAGCAGGTGGAGAACCGAGAGGAAGATGAATTCTTTACAATCTGGATGCGCTCTGTCGATCGATATCTCGGTGAACTTAATTTGAAACCGACACATTTGATTCAATTAAAAGAACTGGGCTGTTATCTCGGACAGAATCATACGGCGGTGGAAAGTCGTAATCTACAGTTGTATATTGAACGATTGGAATTGGAAATCGAAAAAATGAGAGAGGGCATAGAGACAAAGAGACGAATCGGAAGCTGCCTGGGGGTAATGGCCGGCATTTTTCTTGTAATTATATTGTTGTGAAATAGGAGGGCACCATGACGATCAATCTAATATTTAAAATAGCGGCAGTGGGGATTCTGGTGTCTATCCTGAGTCAGGTGTTGAAGCACAGTGGAAGAGATGAACAGGCATTTTTGGTGAGTTTTGCCGCGTTGGTATTGGTTTTATCCTGGGTGCTTCCGTATATTTATGATTTGTTTACTACAATGAAACAGTTGTTTGCATTATAAATGCCAGGGAATAAAGCAAAGCAGGCGGGGATGATTGGTGGATACGATTACACCTGTTTTGATCGATCTTCTTTCTGGGCAAAAGCAGGTGATGATGAGATGAATATGATTCAGGTTGGAATTGTCGGGGTACTTGGTACACTTCTGGCAATTCAGTTCAAAGGCGGCAAAGCGGAATATGGAATTTATATGAGTGTGGCAGTGAGTATCTTGATCTTTGCATGCATCATAGACAGATTGTCCGTCTTTGTGGATGCGATGGGACAGATTCGTCGATATCTGAATATGGATACCGTGTATTTGTCTACGATGCTTAAGATGATCGGAATCACGTACATTGCAGAATTCTGTTCGAGCATTTGCAAAGACGCCGGCTATCAGACGATTGCGGTACAAATAGAGATATTCAGCAAATTGACAATCTTGGTACTCGGCATTCCGATTCTTCTTACACTGCTTCAGACCATACAGGAGTTTTTGGCATGAAGAAGAGAATGTGGCTTTTGGGACTTGTTTTTTTGATCTGGTGCGTGAGTTGCCTTGATGCAGTGGCGGCAGAAAACGAAGAGGATCAAACGGAAATACAGAATCAGATACAGTCCAAAATGATGGGGGAGATTGACTTTACAGATATAAATCAGAATCTCAAAGCACTCTTTCCAGAAGAAAAAATTCGATTTCAGGATATTGTAGAGACGCTGATGCAGGGAAATCTGGAGCAAACGGGAAGAGCGGCGCTTGCATATGTGAAAGATCAGATTGGATATGAATTCTCCGCAAACAAAGCCAATTTGGTACATATGCTTATGATTGCAATCATCGCGGCAGTGTTTACCAATTTCTCCAGTGCATTACAGAATAAACAGGTGGGGGAGATTAGTTTTTATGTATTATATCTGTTATTGATCACGATGAGTCTCAATACATTTCGAATAGCAATATCCGGTATAGAAGAGAAGATCGAACATATTCTGGAATTCATGAAAGTGCTTTGCCCCGGATATTTCCTGTCGGTGGCAATCGCGGCAGGCAGCAGTAGTTCACTAATGTTTTATAATTTTATTCTGCTTTTGATCTATCTTGTGGAAATGGTCGTGTTCCGTTTTTTGATTCCGGTTGTCAATTTGTATATCATGATTCAGGTGATGAATTATCTGTTGGAAGAAGATACCTTGTCTGAATTTGCGGAATTGGTAAAAAAGGGGGTTCAGTGGAGTTTGAAAACCCTGACAGGGATTGTGATCGGAATCAATGCGGTACAAGGCTTGCTGGCTCCGGCGATGGATACGTTGAAACGAAATGTGTGGACAAAGTCGGTTGCGGCAATCCCTGGAATCGGCAATGCGTTTGGCAGCGTGACAGATGTGATGCTTGGAACGGCGGTGCTGATAAAAAATGGAATCGGAATGGCGGGAGCAATTGTAATTGTAGGCATTTGCATGATCCCGATGATTCAGATGGTGCTTTTGACATTTCTTTATAAACTTGTGGCAGCGATGGTACAGCCGATATCGGATTCAAGAATAACCGGCTGTATCAGCAGTGTCAGTGAAGGATATGAACTTCTGCTTCAGATTATTGTCACAACGATGATTTTGTTTCTGCTCACAATCGCAGTTGTGGCAGCAGCAACCAGTTGAGAAGGGAGCGAAGATGGACGCAATCTATGAATGGATTCGGAATCTGGTCTGCTATTTGATTCTATTTACTGCAGTTTTAGAGATACTTCCGGGAAAAGAATATAAAAAGTATATTCAGTTTTTTGCTGGACTGGTTTTGATTTTACTGTTGACCTCACCGATTTTGAAAATAACAGGGATGGAAGAAAATTTCTGGGATATTTATCATAATCAGGAATACGAACAGGAAAAACGAGAGATAACAGAAAAAGAGAACTATTTTGAGAATGTTGATATCATGGATTTTCTGCCGGAGGATTGGAAAGATGGAGAATAAATGGAAGCAGATTCTAAAAATGTGGAAAGAAAAAGGGAGCGGGAAAAATCAGCTTTTGTTGATTTTCCTGGTCGGGTTGCTTTTGCTTGTGATTGCATTTCCAAGCTCTCAAAAATCTTCCGGGACAGAAATGAGTGTGCAGAAGGAAAGCTCTTCGAAAAGTACGCAAACGAGTCTGGAAAATTATGAGGAATATTTAGAAAAGCGACTTGCAACGGCATTGGAATCGGTAGAAGGTGTTGGCAGAACGGAAATTGTAATTACATTGAAATCTTCCGGGCAGAAAATCGTGGAAAAGGATCAGACAAGCAGCAGACAGACGGATTCGAATACGGAAGGGGAGAGTGCGAATACATCGGAGACGAGAAGTTCGGATGGTACGAGCATCTACGAACGACAGTCGGACGGAACACAGATCCCTTATGTGAGCAAAGAATTAACACCGGAAATAGCGGGGGTGCTGGTAGTTGCAGACGGTGGAGATAATGCGGTGGTGGTACAGAATATTACAGAGGCAATTCGGGCATTATTCGGAGTGGAGGCGCATAAGATTAAAATAATGAAACGGACAGATACATAAAAGGAGGTTTTTACATGAAACAGATATTCAAAAAGAACCAAATTATTATTACTACACTGGCTGTTATGATAGCAATTGCCGGATACCTGAACTATTCTGGGAAATTATTCGGAGAGACACAAAACGGAACTACAGAAGCGAATGCAGATTTGGCAAATAAAGAATTATTAGACATTTCAGAAGATAATCTTGGGAGTGATGAGATTGCAAGTAACGATTCAGAAGTGGAAGGAACACCCGGGGAGGCGGTTCTGACAAACGGAAGTACAGATACGACAGTGGCGCAGGCGAAGATAGCAAGAGAGCAGGTGCGCGCGGAGAATAAAGAGACACTGCAGTCGATCATTGACAGCACCAATGTCAGCGAAGAGGAGAAGCAGGATGCAATTGCCCAGATGCTCAAAATGACAGAGTTGTCAGAACAGGAAATGGCAATCGAAACTTTGATGGCATCAAAAGGCTTTTCTGATGCGGTGGTAAATCTGACGGAAGATTCGGCTGATATTGTGGTAAATGCAGCAGAGCTGACGGATGCAAATCGGGCACAGATTGAGGACATCGTGACGAGAAAGACGGAAATCTCACCGGAAAATATTGTCATCAGCCCGATTCATGCCGAATAAAAGTGCAGTGAAAAAGAAATCGTACCGGAGAATGATGCATATCAATTTCCGGTACATTGTAATTGTAGGGATGTTGAGAATATACGATAATATGAAAGCAAGGCATTGCGGGAGAAAACAGAATATGATAAAATAAATTCCATATGCGATAATGTATGATAGGAGATAATAATATGTCTGATTTTACAAATGAGATAAAGAAACGAAGAACCTTTGCGATTATTTCCCATCCGGATGCAGGAAAGACAACACTGACAGAGAAATTCCTGCTGTATGGTGGAGCAATCAATCAGGCAGGTTCAGTAAAGGGAAAAGCAACAGCGAAACATGCGGTTTCTGACTGGATGGAGATTGAAAAAGAAAGAGGTATTTCGGTTACTTCTTCTGTATTACAGTTTAATTATGGTGGATACTGTATCAATATTTTGGATACTCCGGGACATCAGGATTTCTCGGAAGACACATACCGTACTTTGATGGCAGCAGATTCAGCCGTGATGGTAATCGATGCGTCCAAGGGTGTTGAGGCACAGACAAGAAAGCTGTTTAAGGTATGTGTGATGCGTCATATTCCAATCTTTACATTCATCAACAAGATGGACCGTGATGCGATGGATACATTTGAATTGCTGGATGATATTGAAAAAGAGCTTGGAATCGCAACCTGTCCGGTAAACTGGCCAATTGGTTCTGGAAAAGGATTTAAGGGTGTGTATGACCGTCAGAAAAATGAAGTGGAGTTGTTCTCAGATACACAAAAGGGTACCCGTATGGGAGAAGTTGAGATTCTTGGAGCGGATGACCCGCAGTTGGATGAGATTTTAGGAGAAGAAGCGAAAAGTACACTTTCCGATGAGATTGAACTTCTGGATGGTGCGGCAGCAGAATTTGATATGGAACTTGTTTCAAAAGGAGAACTGTCACCGGTATTCTTTGGTTCTGCACTTACCAACTTTGGTGTAGAGACATTCCTGAAACATTTCCTGACGATGACAAGTTCTCCGCTTCCGAGAAAGTCAGACCACGGAATGATTGATCCGATGGAGGAAAAAGAATTCTCTGCATTTGTATTTAAGATCCAGGCCAATATGAACAAAGCACATCGTGACCGAATTGCATTTATGAGAATCTGTTCCGGTGAATTTGAGGCCGGTATGTCCGTATATCATGTACAAGGCGGGAAGGACGTACGTCTCTCACAGCCACAGCAGATGATGGCAAGTGAGCGTAAGATGATTGACAAGGCTTACGGCGGAGATATCATCGGTGTATTTGATCCGGGTATTTTCTCAATCGGAGACACGTTGACAACTTCAAAAGAAAAATTTGCATACGAAGGAATTCCTACTTTTGCACCGGAACATTTTGCAAGAGTTCGTCAGGTGGATACGATGAAACGGAAACAGTTTGTAAAGGGAATCAACCAGATTGCACAGGAAGGTGCGATCCAGATTTTCCAGGAATATAACACCGGAATGGAAGAGATTATCGTCGGAGTAGTCGGCGTGCTGCAGTTTGATGTATTAAAATATCGTCTGGAGAATGAGTACAATGTAGAAATCCGTCTGGAGAATCTGCCGTATGAATATATCCGATGGATTGAGAATGATGAGATTGACATGGATAGACTGTCGGGAACTTCAGATATGAAGAAGATCAAAGATTTGAAAGACCGTCCATTGTTATTGTTTGTTCATGAGTGGAGTATCCGCATGACACTGGAAAGAAATGAGGGACTGGAACTGTCTGAATTTGGACGTTCTTAAATAAAACGGACAAATTTCTTTGCAAACAGGGCAATATTTGATATAATACTTACAGATTGAACCAAACAGGAGGTTTTGAAAATGGCTAAGGAAGAAAGAACCACTTATACAATACACAATGACAGCAGTATGGGAGAAGTCAAGATTGCAGATGAAGTTGTTGCAATCATCGCTGCACTGGCGGCAACAGAGGTAGAAGGTGTTGCATCTATGGCGGGTAATATCACGAATGAGCTGATCAGCAAGCTCGGCATGAAGAACTTGTCCAAAGGTGTGAAAGTTGATGTGCTGGAAGGCGTTGTGACTGTTTCGCTTGCTCTGAATCTGAAGTATAACTACAGCATCATGACTGTAACAGAGAAGGTACAGGAGAAGGTAAAAGCAGCAATTGAGAATATGACAGGTCTGGAAGTTGCTGATATCAATATCCGTGTGGCCGGAGTTGAGATGGAGAATCAGGAATAAAAGTTTGATATCCTGAAGATAAGCGGCGTAGTATAAAGGATGTCGTAAAGACATCCTTTTTCTTACCTGCCGGAAAGAAGAAACAGCAGGGGAGAGTCTGACGTCGGATATACAATGGGAGAGTTTTCCCGATTTGATAAGAATAAAGAAACATGAGAGAAAAGATGTGGAAAGGAGCTGTTATGAAGAGAACAGAACTTCGAGAGCATATATTTAAGATGCTTTTTCAGATAGAATTTAATGAGATGGAAGAGATGCCGGAACATTTGCAATTGTATTTTGGATATCTGGAGCATGCAACAGAGGAAGATAAAGCATATATCGAGAAGAAGTACAACGCAATCGTAGAGAAAGTTTCTGAGATTGACGAATTGATCAATGAGAAGTGTGAGGGATGGAAGACGACTCGTATGAACAAAGTAGACCTTACGATTCTGCGACTGGCTGTATATGAGATAAAGTGGGACGAGGATGTTCCGACAGGAGTGGCAATCAATGAGGCGGTAGAGTTGGCGAAGAGATTCAGCGGTGAAGAAGGTCCGGCCTTTGTAAACGGAGTATTGGCCAAACTGGCATAAACCGGCAAGTCGGTTTATGTATCCGCTTGGGACAGCCTTAAGTGGCATGTTTCAAAAGCGGACAGTAATGACCGATTATCTAGGAGGCATATTTTATGCGCAATGTTTATACGGTAAAGCAGGTCAATTCCTATGTGAAGAATATGTTTAGCCAGGATTTCATGCTGAACCGCATATATGTAAAAGGAGAGGTATCGAATTGTAAGTATCATACTTCTGGTCATATATATTTTTCGTTGAAAGATGAGTCCGGAACGATAGCATGCGTGATGTTCGCAAGTGCGAGGTCGGGGCTTTCTTTTCGTATGCAGGAAGGACAGAATGTAATCGTACTTGGTTCGGTAAGCGTGTATGAGCGGGATGGGAAGTATCAGCTCTATGCAAAAGAGATTATTTTGGACGGAGCCGGAGCACTCTATGAACGGTTTGAAGCTCTGAAAAAAGAGTTAGAAGAGATGGGGATGTTTGCACCGGAGTATAAACAACCCATCCCGCGATTTGTAAAACGTGTCGGAATTGTGACTGCACCTACCGGGGCAGCAGTAAGAGATATCATCAATATATCCAGACGCAGGAATCCTTATGTGCAGTTGATTTTGTATCCGGCACTTGTACAGGGCGATGGAGCAGTGGAGAGTATTGTTCGAGGAATCCATATGATGGAGAAACAACAGGTGGATGTCATCATTGTAGGTCGCGGAGGCGGCTCTATGGAAGATTTATGGGCGTTTAACGAAGAAGCGGTTGCAAGAGCTATTTTTGACTGTTCGATCCCGATTATTTCGGCGGTAGGGCATGAGACGGATACGTTGATATCGGATTATGTCGCAGATTTGAGAGCACCTACTCCTTCTGCGGCAGCAGAACTGGCGGTTTACGAAGCGGCTTCAGTCTATTCGATGTGTGGAGAATATGAGAGAAGGATGCGTCAGCAGATGTATCAGAAGCTGGAATCGTCCAAAAGGCGGACAGAACAGATGACACTTCGGTTGAAGGTGGCACATCCGAGACAGAAACTGAATGAGCAGAGACAGTATCTGGCTGATATAGATACACGTTTGCGTACTAAGATGACGTCACTTTTGGATAGGAATCGTCACAAGCTCGCAATCTATATTGAAAAGATGAAAGGACTGTCTCCACTTCAAAAACTCAATCAGGGGTATGCGTATGTAGAGAACGAATCTGTCCGGACAGTACGAAGTATTCAAGATACCCACAAAGGTGAGGAGCTTTCCGTGTATGTAACAGATGGACGTATCCAAGCTCAGGTGATAGAGACATATAAGGAGGAGTATGATGTTGGAAGAGAAGAATAATACACAGGAAGAGACACAGATTCCTCTGGAGGAATTGTTCGCAAAGTTAGAAGATGTGGTTAAGAATCTGGAGAATCCGGAGAGTTCACTGGAAGAATCCTTTCAATACTACAACGAAGGAATGCAGTTGTTAAAAAAATGCAACGAAACGATCGATGCGGTAGAGAAAAAAGTACTGGTCTTAGACGAAGAGGGAGAAACGTATGAATTTTAAAGAAGAACAGAAGAAAAGAACAGCAGAGATTGAACAGATCCTGATGCGTTACCTTCCCAAAAAAGAGGGCAAACAGAAGCTTATCATGGAGGCAATGGAATACAGTTTGATGGCAGGTGGTAAGCGTTTACGTCCGATGTTGATGTGGGAGACGTACCGGATGTTTGAAGGCAGTTCGGAGGCAATCTATCCGTTTATGGCTGCGATGGAGATGATTCACACGTATTCTCTGGTTCATGATGATCTGCCGGCAATGGATGATGATGAGTATCGTAGAGGACGTAAGACAACACATGTAGTCTATGGGGAAGATATGGGGATTCTCGCAGGAGATGCGCTGCTTAATTATGCGTTTGAGACAGCGGCAACAGCATTCTCCATGGAAGGAATTGATGCGGCAAATGTCGGACGTGCTTTTCAGGTGCTGGCAGGAAAAGCCGGGATTTACGGAATGATCGGCGGACAGGTTGTGGATGTAAAGTGTACCGGACAGGCAATCTCCGGTGATACCTTGGAATTCATTTACCGGTTGAAAACAGGAGCATTGATCGAAGGCTCTATGATGATCGGAGCAATTCTTGCCGGTGCATCGAAAGAAGAGATAGAAGCAGTGGAAAGGATTGCAGGAAAAGTCGGACTTGCTTTCCAGATCCAGGATGATATCTTAGATGTGACAAGCACTGCAGAAGTACTTGGCAAGCCGATCCACAGTGATGAAAAGAATGAAAAGACAACTTATGTGACCTGGAAAGGTCTCGAAGCTTCCAAAGCAGAAGTAAAGCGACTTTCAGAGGAAGCAATCAAAGAATTAAAGGGGCTCAAAAGCAAGGATGAGTATCTGGAAATCTTGCTGGAGTCATTAATATACAGGGAGAAATAAGGAGGAGTTCCTTATGGTTTTGGAAAAGATTCAAAAAGCAAATGATATTAAAAATTTAGAGCCGGAAGAACTGGAAGTACTGGCTCAGGAAATCAGAAGCTTTTTGATTGAAAAGATAAGCTGCACCGGAGGTCATCTGGCTTCTAATTTGGGTGTGGTAGAGCTTACGATGGCATTGCATCTGGCATTGGATTTCCCGAAGGATAAACTAATCTGGGATGTAGGACATCAGGCATATACACATAAATTACTGACCGGACGTAAAGCCGGATTTGATGATTTGAGAAAATATGGTGGGATGAGTGGTTTCCCGAAGCGAAAAGAAAGTGATTGTGATGCTTTCGATACCGGACACAGTTCGACGTCCATTTCTGCAGGACTGGGATATGTTGCTGCGAGAGATATTCAAAAACAGGATTATCATGTTGTGTCGGTGATCGGGGACGGTTCTTTGACCGGAGGTATGGCCTATGAGGCATTGAATAATGCGGCACATGTAAAGAGTAATTTTATCATTGTTCTGAATGATAACAATATGTCTATTTCGCCAAATGTAGGCGGCGTATCGAATTATTTGAGCGGACTGCGGACAGCCAATGCTTATATGGAGTTAAAACGCGGTGTGGAGGATACACTGAAAAAGATTCCGGGAACGGGAGAAAAACTGGTATCTCAGATTAAAAAGACAAAGAGCGGATTGAAACAATTCATTGTTCCAGGAATGTTTTTTGAAGACATGGGAATCACCTATCTCGGACCGGTAGACGGACATGATATCAAGAAACTTTACAAGGTGCTTTGCGAAGCAAAGCGGTTGAATCATGCAGTGCTTGTTCATGTGCTGACAAAAAAAGGAAAAGGGTATGCACCAGCAGAGGAGAATCCGTCGCGTTTCCATGGAACACCGCCGTTTGTGGTTGAGACAGGAGAAGTGAAGAATCCATCCGAAAAAGATTCGTATACAGATGTATTTTCCAAGGTGATAACCGATATCGGAAAGAAAGATGATAAAGTTGTGACGATTACTGCGGCAATGGCAGACGGAACTGGACTGAACCGATTTGCGAAGCATTATCCGGAGCGTTTTTTTGATGTGGGAATAGCAGAAGAACATGCGTTGACCTTTGCGGCAGGTCTGGCAGCCGGCGGAATGAAACCGGTTGTAGCACTCTATTCTTCCTTTTTGCAGCGTGCTTATGACCAGACGATTCATGATGTCTGTCTTCAGAATCTGCCGGTGATGTTGGCAGTAGACCGTGCAGGTCTGGTTGGAAGTGATGGAGAGACACATCAGGGACTGTTTGATCTGTCGTTTCTATCGACAATCCCGAACATGACGATACTTTCGCCAAAGAACCGTTGGGAGATGGCAGATATGGTTCGGTTTGCGGTTGATTTCCAATATCCGATTGCACTGCGTTATCCACGTGGGGCGGCATATGAAGGATTACGGGAATTCAGAGAACCGATTGAATATGGAAAAAGCGAATTGCTGTATGAAGAGTCGCAGATTGCGATTGTTTTTGTGGGGCATATGGCGGCTCTGGCAGAAGAAGTGCGCGAAGAATTAAAAGCACGCGGATATGCCTGCACATTGGTCAATGCAAGATTCGTAAAGCCATTGGATGGACAGATGATAACAAACCTTGCTAAGAATCATGGTATTGTTGCAACAATCGAGGAAAATATTCTTGCAGGCGGATTTGGACAACAGGTATTGGATTATGTGGAACGTGAGCGTTTGGATGTTTACGTGCATAATTTTGGGATCCCGGATGATTATGTTGAGCATGGCAACGTAGATGTGCTACGCCATGAAGTGGGTCTGGAAAAGATAAATATCGTAGAGAAGATTATTAGAGATTATAGAGCAATAAGGGAAGAATAAGATGAAGGAACGATTAGACGTATTATTAGTAAAACGAAACCTTGCAGAGTCTCGTGAAAAAGCAAAAGCAATTATTATGTCTGGCAATGTTTTTGTGGAAGGACAGCGTGAAGACAAAGCGGGTACAACATTTCCGGAAGAGGTGCAGATTGAAATTAAGGGACATACTCTTCCATATGTGAGCCGCGGTGGCTTAAAGTTGGAAAAAGCGATGAAAGTCTTTGATGTAACGGTAGAGGGAAAAGTATGTACAGATGTCGGTTCTTCGACCGGTGGCTTTACAGACTGTATGTTGCAAAATGGAGCAGTCAAAGTATTTGCAATCGACGTGGGAAGAGGACAGTTGGACTGGAAATTGCGTCAAGATGAGCGTGTTGTATGTATGGAGAAAACGAATATCCGTTATGTGACACCGGAAGATATCGGAGAGCCGATTGATTTTTCTTCAATCGATGTATCTTTTATATCTTTGACAAAAGTATTGGAACCGATTCGGAATTATTTAACACCAGAAGGTGAAATCGTAGCTCTGATTAAACCTCAGTTTGAAGCGGGAAGAGAAAAAGTTGGAAAGAAAGGGGTAGTCAGAGAACGAAGCACACACCATGAGGTAATCGAAAAAGTTGCATTGTATGCACATTCTATCGGGTTTGAAATCTTAAATATTGATTTTTCGCCAATCAAAGGACCGGAAGGCAATATTGAATATTTGATTCACCTGAAGAAATGTCCGGACGGACAGCCACCTGAAATTGCGGTAGATTTATCTAGTGTTGTGGATCGTGCATTCGAGGAACTGGCACGTTGAGGATAAGAACATGGATAGATTTTATGTGATTACAAATCAATTAAAAGATACAGACTATCGAATAACAAATGAAATTAAAAGTTACATTGAAGAACATGGAAAGACTTGTGTGATCGCTCAAAAAGATGAAGATGGATATCTGGTTCCCGGAACTGTTCCGGAAGATGTGCAGTGTGCGATTGTCCTTGGCGGAGATGGGACACTTATCCGAGCGGCCAGAGAACTGGAAGGGCATCATATTCCGCTGATTGGAGTAAACATGGGAACACTCGGATATCTTGCTGAGGTAGAATTGCACGATTACCGCAGTGCACTGGACAGGTTGTTTGTGGAGAATCCTGCAGTGGAAGACCGCATGATGCTTCGGGGCAATGTCAATGGAGGAAAATCGCATGTTGCGGTAAATGATATCGTGGTGACCCGCGCCGGAGAACTGAGGGTCGTGCATTTGGATATTTATGTAAACGGAACACTTCTGAACAGTTATCGTGCAGACGGGGTGATCATATCGACACCGACCGGAACAACCGGGTATAACCTTTCGGCTGGAGGACCAATCGTGGAGCCGACAGCGAGTATGTTTGTCATTACTCCGATCTGTTCGCATGCATTAAACACAAGCAGTATCGTGCTTTCAGCAGAAGATACCATCGAAGTGGAAATCTGTGAAGGGCGGTATGGAAGGCAGGAAAGTGCGTTGGTTACATTTGACGGGGCGGAAGAAATTGCTGTTCAGACGGGAGATCGAGTTGTGATCCAAAAAGCAAAAGATACAACAAAACTGATTAAACTCAACAAAGAAAGTTTCATGATAACGATGCGAGAAAAGATGAAAGGAAATTAGAAAAGATGAAAGTCAGTCGTCATGCAAAAATAATCGAATTAATCAATCAGTATGATATTGAGACACAGGAAGAATTGGCAGAACGTCTGAATCAGTCTGGATTTAAGGTGACGCAGGCTACCGTTTCCAGAGACATTCGTGATTTGAAGTTGACAAAGATGTCAGTAGATGGCGGAAGACAAAAATATGTCGTATTAAAACCGGAAGACGGCGGTATGACAGAAAAGTATATGAGGGTATTACGAGATGGGTATGTATCGATGGATATGGCACAGAATATACTTGTCATCAAAACGGTATCCGGAATGGCAATGGCGGTTGCTGCAGCAGTAGATGCAATGCAGTGGAAAGAAGTTGTGGGTTCCATTGCAGGGGATGACACGATCATGTGCGCGATTCGAACCGTAGAAGATACGACGATCGTAATGGATAAGATTAGAAAAATTGTATCAAGAGGATAATAAGAAAAACTATGTTAGAAAATCTGCATGTAAAAAATCTGGCATTGATTGATGAGGTGGAGGTTGATTTTCAACCGGGACTTAATATTTTGACCGGAGAGACGGGAGCAGGGAAATCGATATTACTCGGTTCTGTCAATCTGGCACTGGGAGGAAAATATAACGCAGATATGTTGCGTACCGGTGCAAAGTTTGGTCTGGTAGAATTAACATTTACAATTGAGAGTGAAAAAATTGAAAAGCAGCTTGAGGCGATGGATATTTATCCGGAGGATGGCAGAATCGTGCTCAACCGTAAGCTGATGGAAGGAAGAAGTGTCAGTAAGATTAACGGAGAGACCGTCAATATGACGACACTTCGGGAAGTGGCATGCATGCTCATAGATATTCATGAACAGCATGTTCATCAGTCGCTTCTTCATAAACGGAATCATCTCGTTTTTCTCGATTTGTATGAAAAAGATAAAATCGAGCCTTTGAAAAAGAAGGTGGCGAAAGCTTATCGTACATACATGGATTATCAGAAAAAATTGGAAAATTCCAGTATGGATGAGAGGGAGCGCCAGAAAGAGATTTCTCTTGCAGAATTTGAAATTCATGAGATTGAAGAGGCAAATTTGCAGGAAGGTGAGGATGAAGAGCTGGAGCGGATGTACCAGAGAATGGCAGCAGGTAAGAAGATTACGGAAGCCATTGGGGAAGCATATCAGTATACAAGCGAGGATTCAACAGGCAATGCAAGCGACTATTTAAGCAGGGCAATCCGTGCACTGCAGGAGATTTCATCCGTGGATGAACAGGGGGCGTCCCTGTATGACCAATTGTCGGAAATTGATAGTCTGTTAAATGACTTCAATCGGGAATTATCAGATTATGCAAAAAGCTTTGAATTTTCGGAAGAAGATTTTTACGAGACGGAAAACCGGTTAAATATAATCAATCGTTTAAAAACAAAATTTGGAAACTCTGTCAGTGAAGTGCTGGAATATTGTGAGGCAAAAAAACAGAGACTAAATGAGCTGGAAGATTATGAGGCATATATGCAGGAATTGAAAGAAAATCTGCATAAAGCGGAAGAACAGTATCTTAAGCAGGCAGAGGCGTTGACGAGGGCACGTCAGAAAGCTGCTGTGCCATTTACAGAAGAAATCAAAAAAGGATTGCGTGATTTGAATTTCCTTGACGTGCAGTTTGAAATGCGTTTTACCAAACAGAATCGTTATAGTGCCGGAGGAATGGATGATGCAGAGTTTTATCTGTCGACGAATCCGGGGGAAGCATTAAGACCGATGGGATTGGCTGCGTCGGGCGGTGAGCTGTCCAGGATCATGCTTGTGATCAAGACAATCCTAGCAGGACAGGAAGATACACCGACGTTGATATTCGATGAGATTGATACGGGAATCAGTGGGATTACTGCTGGAAAAGTTGCGGAAAAGATGCGCTTTATCGGAAAATCCAGACAAGTTTTATGTATTACACATCTTGCACAGATCGCATCCAAAGCAGACGCACATTATTTGATTCAGAAACAGGCAAAAGAAAATGTAACAAAAACAGAGATCACACCATTGTCAAAGGAAGATTCGATTCGGGAACTTGCACGATTACTGGGCGGAGATAAGATGACATCCAGTATCTTGGAGAGTGCCAGAGAGATGAAAGAATTGGCAATGAGTGAAATATAATACCAGTGTGAAATATCATTTCTTTCACATAGATGGGACCTGTAACTAAGAAGTTATACGAAACACTCACAGGTATACAGATGG
>DAVZKO010000023.1:0-30413 GCA_052272205.1 Schaedlerella sp.
TGACCCTCTGCTTGTAAGGCAGATGCTCTCCCAGCTGAGCTAAGATCCCTTGTTATCAGTTTTGATTACGTCTGTTCCGTAACCTGCTCCGCTATTATACAATTATATTCCAGTAAATGTCAACACCTTTTTTATATTTTGTAGATTTTTTTTGAAATGTTTCGATATTTCCTACAACTTGTCGGTTTTATAGTATAGAAAAAGCATATATCCGGCCCCTATTTACCGAATATATGCTCCTCCTTTGTTGTACAATTTAAGGTTTTTATTATATAAAATATTTATTTAAAATATTTTACACCGGATTCAAATATCTTGAGATCCTGTTCTCCGTAAATATTGATTGCAACAGAATCTCCGCGACGTTCAGAATGTGCCATTTTTCCCAGGACTCTTCCGTCCGGACTTGTAATTCCTTCAATTGCATGATAAGAACCATTTACATTCCATTCCTCATCCATGCTGATCGTTCCTTCTGGATCACAGTACTGTGTAGCTACCTGTCCGTTTGCAAAGAGTTTTTCAATCCATTCCTCACTTGCTACAAAGCGTCCTTCACCATGGGAAGCCGGATTGGTGTATACACCGCCTAACTGGGCACCCTGAAGCCAAGGTGATTTGTTTGTAACGACTTTGGTGTAGACCATTTTAGAAATATGACGTCCGATCGTGTTGTATGTTAAAGTAGGAGAATCCTCGCTCTGTCCCACGATCTGTCCGTAAGGAACAAGACCGAGTTTAATCAAAGCCTGAAATCCGTTACAGATTCCAAGAGCAAGTCCGTCACGTTCATTGAGCAGTTTTTCTACGGCTTCTTTTATCTTTGCATTCTGGAATGCAGTTGCGAAGAATTTGGCAGAACCATCCGGTTCGTCTCCTGCACTGAATCCACCTGGAAACATGATCATCTGAGCCTGAGAAATTGCTTTCTCAAATTCCTCTACAGATTCGCGGATTCCCTGAGCATCCAGGTTCTTAAATACTTTTGTGATGACTTTTGCACCGGCTCTTTCGAATGCTTTTTTACTGTCGTATTCACAGTTTGTTCCCGGGAATACAGGAATAAATACGGTTGGCTGTGCAAGTTTGTGGCTACAAATATGAATATCACTTGTGTCAAAGAGTCTTTCTTTGATCACTTCATCGCTGCTGGCAGCAGATTTTGTGGCAAATACTTTTTCAAGTGGCTCTTCCCATGCTGTCTTTGCATCAGCCAGTGTAATCTCGACATCTTCGTATGTGAAGACAGGAGTTTCTGTTACCTCACCGATTAGAATATGATCTACGGTTAAGTTGTTTAATTTATCTACATCCACTTCTGCTACAAGACTTCCGAATGCAGGGGCAAAGATATCGGTTGCAGAAAGTTCTGTATTCAATTTTACACCAAGACCGTTACCGAATGCCATCTTGCTTACTGCGGCTGCTACACCGTGGCGATCCAAAGCATATGCAGATACGATGGTACCATTGTGAATATCATCTGCAAATTTACCATACTGTTCCATCAACTGTTCGTATACAGGCAAATCATAAGAATTGCGTGTAGCATTTACAAGAATCAGTTTATTACCGGCTTTTTTCAACTCCGGTGTAATGATGTCTTTTTCTGTTGCCATATCGACAGCGAAAGATACTAATGTAGGAGGTACATCGATATCCTGGAATGTTCCGGACATACTGTCTTTACCACCGATGGATGGAAGTCCGAATCCAAGCTGTGCATCGTATGCACCGAGCAATGCAGCAAATGGCTGACTCCATCTCTTCGGGTCTTCTGTCATACGACGGAAGTATTCCTGGAAGGTAAAACGGATTTTTTTATAATCTCCACCTGCAGCTACGATTTTGGCTACAGACTCAACAACTGCATAAATTGCTCCATGATAAGGACTCCAGCTTGAGAGATATGGGTCGAATCCGAAACTCATCATAGAAACAGCGTCGGTTGTTCCGTTCATAACTGGAACTTTGGCAACCATTGCCTGTGTTTCTGTCATCTGATATTTACCGCCGTGTGGCATGAATACAGAACCTGCACCGATAGAGCCGTCAAACATTTCAACAAGCCCCTTCTGGGAGCATACATTGAGGTCCTTGAGAACATCAAGCCATTTAGCTTTTACATCGGTCACTTCCTCTTTATTGAATACAGAATCTTTCAGTGAAGGAATGTCTACAGCTACATCTGTCTCCTGATGAGCACCATTGGTATCCAAAAATGCACGTGACAGGTTGACAATCTCTTTACCTCTCCAGGTAAGAACGAGTCTTGGAGATTCTGTTACAACGGCAACTTCTGTTGCCTCTAAGTTCTCTTCTTTTGCATAAGATAAGAATTCAGCAACATCCTTCGGGTCTACTACAACAGCCATACGTTCCTGAGATTCCGAGATAGCAATTTCAGTTCCATCTAATCCGGCATATTTCTTAGGTACTTTATCTAAATCTACACGAAGTCCGTCTGCAAGCTCTCCGATTGCTACAGATACACCTCCGGCACCGAAGTCATTACATTTTTTAATGAGTTTACTTACTTCTTCGCGACGGAACAGACGCTGGATTTTACGTTCTGTTGGTGGGTTACCTTTCTGAACTTCAGCACCGCAGGTCTCGATGGATTCTTCTGTATGTACTTTCGAAGAACCGGTTGCACCGCCACAGCCGTCTCGTCCTGTGCGTCCACCAAGCAAAATGATGATATCACCAGGGTCAGATGTCTCACGAATTACGGCACGTCTCGGAGCAGCACCCAAAACAGCTCCGATTTCCATACGTTTTGCAACATAATTCGGATGGTAGATTTCCTTTACGGCACCGGTAGCAAGACCAATCTGGTTTCCGTAAGAGCTATATCCTTTGGCTGCTCCTCGGACCAGTTTCTTCTGTGGGAGTTTACCTTTTAATGTCTCTTTGACTGATACAGTCGGGTCTGCTGCACCGGTTACACGCATTGCCTGATATACATAAGTACGTCCGGACAATGGGTCACGGATAGCACCACCGAGACAGGTAGCGGCACCACCGAATGGTTCAATCTCAGTTGGATGGTTATGTGTTTCGTTTTTGAAATTGATCAGCCACTCTTCTTCTACTCCGTCTACTTTGATCGGAACAACAATACTGCATGCATTGATCTCATCGGATTCTTCCTGATCCTGCAGTTTGCCCTCTTTTTTCAGTTTACGCATTGCCATCAAAGCGAGATCCATCAGGCATACGAATTTGTCTTCACGGCCTGCGAAGATTTCGCTGTGGTCTTTCAAATATTGTTTGTAAGTAGCTTCGATAGGCTCTCTAAGGTCTCCATCGTCAAAGTTTACAGATTTGAGCTCTGTAGAAAATGTAGTATGACGGCAGTGATCAGACCAATAAGTATCCAAAACGCGGATTTCTGTCATGGAAGGGTCTCTGTCTTCTTCGTTTTTATAATAATTCTGGATATGCTGGAAATCTTTAAATGTCATTGCAAGTCCCAAAGACTCATATAATGCTTTTAATTCTTCTTCCGGCATGTCTTTAAATCCATCGAAAATTTTTACATCTTCCGGTTCTTCGAATGCAGTTACAAGCGTCTCCGGTTTGTCAAAGCCGGTTTCTCTCGAATCAACCGGGTTGATACAGTGATGTTTGATGGCCTCGAGTTCTGCATCGGTTACTTTTCCGTCAATCACATAAGTTACGGCTGTTTTTATTACCGGATGTTCATCCTCTTTAATAAATTGCAGACACTGCTCGGCAGAATCGGCTCTCTGGTCAAACTGTCCAGGAAGGGATTCTACGGAAAATGCAGTTTCTGTTTCAGTCATTGGAAATGTCTCGTTATACAATATGTCAACAGGGGCTTCTGCAAATACGCCATGACACGCTTTCTCAAATGTTTCATCGGAAACATTCTCTACATCATAACGAATCAAAACACGTACACCGGTTACAGAAGGTACACCGAGATAATGTTTGATCTCATGACGAAGTTCTTTCGCCTGTACAGCAAAATCTGCTTTTTTCTCAACATAAACACGTTTTACATTACTCATATTGTTTCTCCTTTGCATGTAATATATTTTCTATTGTTTTACATGTCATTTTCATCTCTCTGCTTTCATCCTATCATAAATCAGATGATAAGTGAAATTAATATAACTAAACTCATTGATAAGTTCTGCTTAAATTATAGTTCATTTGTGTTGGGAAAGGCATGATTTTATTTCAATTGCTTTTTGATACATTTTCTCGTATAATATAATTAAGTTTTATTAGGAGGACTAATGAATGATGGATATTAATTATGAATTATATAAGGTGTTTTACCATGTGGCTTCGACATTGAATTTCTCGGAGGCTTCCAAACAGTTGTTTATCTCACAATCGGCGGTGAGCCAGTCGATTAAAACACTGGAAAGAAAGCTTGACCAGACACTTTTTATTCGAAGTACAAAGCGTGTGCAATTGACACCGGAAGGGGAGATCCTTTTACGTCACATTGAGCCTGCGATGAATTTGATCCGTCGAGGAGAAGCACAGCTTATGGATGCTGCATCTACAGGTGGTCAGATCCGAATCGGTGCAAGTGATACGATCTGCAGATATTTTCTTGTTCCATATTTGAAAAAGTTTCATCAAGATTTTCCGAATGCACATTTGAAGGTGATTAATCAGACGTCAATCAAATGTGTCGAATTGTTAGAGACGGGACAGGTAGATTTGATTGTTGTCAATTATCCGAATAAATATTTGAGCAATGTATCTTCGATTAAAAAGATTGAAAAGTTCCATGATGTGTTTATTGCAAATCATTCGTTTGACTATTTAAAAGAAAAGAAGCTTTCTTATCACGAACTATCCAAATACCCGATTTTGATGCTGGACAAGCAGAGCACGACGAGCGAATTTCTGCATCGCTTATTTCAGCAGCATCATCTGGATCTGGTTCCGGAGATTGAACTTACAAGTAATGACCTACTGATCGATCTTGCACGAATCGGACTTGGAATTGCTTTTATTCCAGATTATTGTTTGTCCAGACAATCGGAAGACTTGTTTGTTGTAGAGACGGAGGAAGCACTCCCGGAGCGAGAACTGGTTATTGCATATAATGAGCAGGTTCCGTTATCGAATGCGGCAGTAGAATTTTTGAATTATTTTAATTAAGGGACGAAAGGTTCAGTCAGAAAATTTGGCTGTATGTCTAAAAACAAAGAAAAAGAATGGAGCAACATTTTATGACGTTGCCCCATTCTTTTTCTTTGTTTTTAAAGGAGATTACTCTCCTACTACTGCGATTCTCATTGTATTACTTGCACCGTTCTTACCTTTCTCTACATTTGGAGAAGGAATTCCGGCTGTTAATACAACAACATCACCAGGCTCTACATATTTTTTAACAAGGGCAAGTTCGATTGCACCTGTTGTGATATCTTCTGATGTATCGAACTCCAGAGATTTCAAAGGTTCTACACCCCAGTAAATAGCCATTCTGCGCATCGTACGTTCATTTGGTGTGACACCTAAAATGCGCTGTTTTGGACGAAGGTTAGAAACAACTCTTGTTGTTGCTCCGGAAACAGAAGGTGTAATGATACATTTTGCATTCAGGTTTGCTGCTGCAAGGACAGAGGAATATCCGATTGCACCGGAAATACCTGTTTTTAAGTGGCTTCCGGACTGACCGAGGAGCAGATCATAATCCAGATGTTTCTCTGTACTTTCAATGATTTGTACCATCATCTGGAGTGCCTCTACCGGATACTTACCTGCTGCTGTCTCGCCGGAAAGCATAACTGCATCTGTTCCGTCATATACAGCATTGGCAACATCAGTCACTTCAGCTCTTGTCGGGCGTGGGTTACGAATCATAGAATCCAGCATCTGTGTTGCAGTGATAACAGTTTTAAAGTTTTCATTACATTTTTTGATCATCATCTTCTGTAAGTATGGAACTTCTTCAGCAGGAATCTCAACACCCAAGTCACCACGGGCAACCATGATACCATCTGCTGCACGAAGAATCTCATCGATATTTTCAATACCTTCTGAATTCTCAATCTTAGCGATGATCGGGATATATGGTGCACCAAGAGACTTCAGATAAGCCTTGATCTCAAGGATACATTCTGCGTTACGAACGAAAGATGCTGCGATAAAATCAATATCCTGACTCACACCGAATTTGATGTCCTCTTTATCTTTTTCTGTGATAGCTGGAAGTCTTACAGGAACATTCGGTACGTTTACACCTTTACGTTCTCCTAGTTCCCCTCCGTTGATTACTTTACAATGAATATCCTTTCTGGATTTATCAATAACTTCAAGTTCAATCAATCCATCATCGATGAGAATTGTTTTGCCGGCATCTATGTCGTTTGCCAGACCACTATATGTGATAGATACATGTGTCGCATCTCCAACTACGTCTTCTGTTGTAAGTGTAAAGTCATTACCTGCCTCTAAGCGTACTTTTTTTCCGTCTTTGAGGACACCTGTACGGATCTCAGGTCCTTTTGTGTCGAGCAGGATTGCAACGTTTGCATGCTCCTCTTCACGAATCTGTTTTAATAAATCCATACGCCCTTTATGTTCTTCGTAATCTCCATGTGAAAAATTGAAACGAGCCACATTCATTCCATTTTGAACCAATCCACGCATAATCTCCGGGTTGTTTGTATTCGGACCCATTGTGCATACTACTTTTGTCTTCTTCATCTTCTCAATCTCCTTATTAACACTATCTTTTATTTCACATGTTCGTGTGTGAACAAATGTTCCTGACAATATTCATAATTGCCATTACATTTAGAGCAGAATCGAAATTCCAGAGTTGGATCATCCTGCTCTGTTCTGCCGCATACTGCGCATCGATGTCTCGCCCCATTTGCATAAGTCATATGCGGGCGTGACTGCTGCTGATACTTTTTCTTCCGCATCTGCTGTTTCGGTGAATATCCTTTCTTTGTGGAAAGGAAAAATACAACAAAGTTTAATAATGATGCTGCGATTGCTACTCTGGATATAAAATTGCCGCCGATGAAGTCATACAAAATGAATACTCCATACAAGATAGCCATCCACTTCATCTTGATAGGAATAATGAAGTAAAGTAACAATTCCATATCTGGATAACTTACTGCGAAAGCAAGGAATATCGACATATTGATATAGTATGTACTAAAAAGTCCACCATATCCAATCATACCTGTAATTAGGTATAATATAAATGCGCCGATTACAGTAAATAAAAGTCCAGAAAAAATATATACATTATACCGAAACGTCCCCCATGTTCGTTCCAGCGCAGTACCAAGGGAATAATATAATAACACAATAAAAATGATGGAAATCAAACTTCCGCTCGGAGGTACAAGAATCCAGGAGATAATTCTCCACACTTGCCCTTTTAAGATGAAATATGGCTCTAAAGTAAGCCAACTAAACAGACTTGGTAAAAAATAATAAATTCCAAAACCGATAATGTATGCCCCAATCAGATACATCGTCAAATTTGGAATTGCGAATCGTCCGAATTTCTTTTCTAATTTATCTAACCAATTCAAATGTAAGTCTCCTTTTAGCTTGATTTATTTTTAACAAAATTGTACCTATATAAGTACAAAGCATTTACGTGTATTGTACATTCCACAGGATGGTTTGTCAAACAAAAGAATGTGAAGATTTTGTAAAAGAGGCAGGAATCCGAAAGATTTGGCAAATTTATCTTTAGAAAATGTATTTCT
This sequence comes from Schaedlerella sp., assembly GCA_052272205.1. GTDB lineage: Bacteria > Bacillota > Clostridia > Lachnospirales > Lachnospiraceae > Schaedlerella. The sequence continues at coordinate 7,731 of DAVZKO010000023.1, forward strand.
GATGAAAACGTACAGCATAATGACGATTGTGTTTTTAAAATACTTGTCGTATAATGTACGTTAGTGTCGTTTTATGTGCACTATTATTAATAAGAAGTAACTGACATAGAATTTATAAAAGAGAGGATAATTATGAGTTTGAACAAATTATATACTTTGGGGATTGACATTGGCTCTACAACTGTCAAGATTGCAGTTCTTAATCAAGATAATGAAGTATTATTCTCTGATTATGAACGCCATTTTGCTAATATTCAGGAAACATTGTCTGATTTGCTCGGAAGAGCTCTTTACAAACTTGGACCGATTCAGGTATCTCCTGTTATTACCGGTTCCGGTGGACTGACTCTCGCAAAACATCTAGGCGTTCCGTTTGTACAAGAAGTAATTGCGGTATCAACTGCATTGCAGGATTATGCGCCGCAGACAGATGTTGCCATCGAACTGGGTGGCGAAGATGCAAAGATTATTTATTTTGAAGGCGGTAACGTTGAGCAGCGTATGAATGGTGTCTGCGCAGGAGGAACCGGTTCTTTTATCGACCAGATGGCATCACTGCTTCAGACCGATGCTACCGGATTAAATGAATATGCAAAGAATTATCAGGCACTCTACTCGATTGCTGCCCGCTGTGGAGTATTTGCCAAAACGGACATTCAGCCATTGATCAATGAAGGCGCTTCCAAAGAAGATTTGGCGGCATCGATTTTCCAGGCGGTAGTCAATCAGACTATCAGTGGTCTTGCCTGCGGAAAACCAATTCGCGGTCATGTAGCATTTTTGGGAGGCCCCCTTCATTTCCTATCGGAATTAAAAGCAGCATTTATCCGTACTTTGAAACTGGATGATGAGCATATCATTGCACCGGTACATTCCCATTTGTTTGCGGCAATCGGTTCTGCATTGAATTCGAAGAAGGATGTGAAGGTATCTCTCCGTGAGATGCAGGAACGTCTGGCGGCTAAGATTCAGATGGAGTTCGAGGTTGACCGTATGGAACCACTGTTTGCTTCTACTGCGGAATATGATGCGTTTATTGAAAGACATAACCAGCATCAGGTACCGATGAAGGATTTGGCATCTTATCAGGGAAAAGCGTTCTTAGGTATTGATGCCGGTTCTACGACAACGAAAGCGGCTTTGGTTGGAGAAGACGGAACTTTATTATACTCCTTCTATCATAATAATGATGGAGACCCTCTTGGAACGACAATTTCGGCAATCAAAGACATCTACAGCCAGTTGCCGGAGGGCGTTGAGATTGTACACTCCTGCTCTACCGGATACGGAGAGGCACTGATCAAGGCAGCCCTTCTTCTCGATGAAGGTGAAGTAGAGACGGTATCGCATTATTATGCGGCATCTTTCTTTGAGCCGGATGTGGACTGTATCTTAGATATCGGCGGACAGGACATGAAGTGCATCAAGATTAAGAATCAGACGGTTGACAGCGTACAGTTGAACGAAGCCTGTTCATCCGGATGTGGTTCTTTCATTGAGACATTTGCCAAATCATTAAATTATTCGGTGGAAGATTTTGCACATGAAGCACTGTATGCCCACAATCCAATCGATTTGGGAACACGTTGTACGGTATTTATGAATTCCAAAGTAAAACAGGCACAGAAAGAAGGGGCGGAGGTCGCTGACATTTCAGCGGGTCTTGCATATTCCGTTATTAAGAATGCACTGTTTAAAGTAATCAAGGTATCCGACGCTTCTGAGCTTGGGAAACATATCGTTGTGCAGGGAGGAACCTTCTACAACAATGCGGTACTTCGAAGTTTTGAGAAGATTGCAAACTGCGAAGCAATTCGTCCGGATATTGCCGGAATTATGGGTGCATTCGGAGCTGCATTGATCGCCCGTGAGCGTTATGTGGACTGTGAAGGTACTACGATGCTTTCGATTGAAGAAATTGAGGCACTGGAATATTCTACAACGATGACAAAATGTAAAGGCTGTACAAACAATTGTCGTCTGACTATCAATCATTTCAGCGGAGGACGTAGATTCATCACAGGTAACCGTTGTGAGCGCGGTCTTGGAAAAGAAAAAGTTAAGAATAAATTACCAAACTTATTTGAATATAAGATGCAGAGATACTTTGGATATACACCATTAAAAGAGGAAGAAGCAGCTCATGGCGTAATTGGTATTCCGCGTGTACTGAATATGTATGAGAATTATCCATTCTGGTTTACGATGTTTACAAAGTTGGGATTTTCGGTACTCCTCTCTCCTGCTTCTACGAGAAAGGTTTACGAATTGGGCATCGAATCGATTCCGAGTGAATCGGAATGCTATCCGGCAAAACTTGCTCACGGCCATGTACAATGGTTGATCAACAAAGGAGTAAAACATATTTTCTACCCTTCGATTCCATATGAGCGTAAGGAATTTGCAGATGCGAACAACCACTATAACTGCCCGATCGTAACATCTTATCCGGAAAATATTAAGAATAATATGGATGCGATCGTCCATGGAGAAGTAGATTTTATTCATCCGTTTTTGAGTTTGGAAAGCGAAGAGACGGTTGCATATCGTATGGTGGAAGAACTGAAAGATAAATTCTCAATCAGTGAAAGCGAGATTCGTGCAGCAGTTCATGATGCGTGGGAAGAGCTTGCAGCGTGCCGTCAGGACATGCGTAAAAAAGGAGAAGAAACCATTCAGTTCTTACAGGAGACAGGCAATCGAGGAATCGTGCTTGCAGGTCGTCCATATCATATTGACCCGGAAGTGAATCATGGAATTCCAGAGTTGATCAATTCATACAATATGGCTGTTTTAACAGAGGATTCGATTTCACATCTGAATCCGGTGGAACGTCCGTTAAATGTCATGGATCAGTGGATGTATCATTCTCGTTTATATGCTGCTGCCAATTATGTAAAAACAGTCGATAATCTGGATCTGATTCAGCTCAACTCTTTCGGATGTGGTCTGGATGCTGTAACAACGGATCAGGTTGCTGATATTCTGACGAATTCAGATAAGATATATACAAGTTTGAAGATTGATGAAGTAAATAACTTAGGAGCAGCAAGAATCCGTATTCGTTCATTACTTGCTGCCATTCGTGTTCGTGAGCAGAGAAAAACAAAGCGTGATATCAAACCGGCTTCAATCGAGAAGGTTGTATTTACGAAAGAAATGAGAGCCACACATACGATCCTTTGTCCACAGATGTCGCCGATGCATTTTGAAATTATCGAACCTGCATTCCAGGCAGCAGGATATAAATTAGAAGTCCTTCCAAATGACAATAAGCAGGCTGTTGATGTAGGTTTGAAGTATGTAAATAACGATGCATGTTATCCGTCCCTGATGGTTGTCGGACAGATTATGGATGCAATTCTGTCAGGAAAATACGATACGGACCATCTGGCGGTGATCATCAGTCAGACTGGTGGTGGGTGCCGTGCTTCCAACTATATTGGATTTATCCGCCGTGCTTTGAAGAAGGCAGGATATGCACATATTCCGGTTATCTCTATTAACTTAAGTGGACTGGAGGCAAACCCGGGATTTAAGATTACTCCTTCTCTCGCACTTCGAGGACTTTATGGTGCGGTATTCGGAGATGTTTTCATGAAATGTGTATACCGCATGCGTCCTTACGAAGCTGTACCCGGTACAACAAATGCCATACATAGAAAATGGGCAGAGATCTGTAAGAAATTTGTCTCTGAAGGATACCCTTCCAGAAGAAGATTTAAAAAGCTTTGTCGTGAGATTATCGCAGATTTTGACAGGATTGAGACATTGGATATTAAGAAACCTCGCGTTGGAGTTGTCGGAGAGATCCTTGTCAAATTCTTACCTGCGGCAAATAATCATCTGGTAGATCTGTTGGAAAGTGAAGGCGCTGAGGCTGTTGTTCCGGATTTACTTGATTTCTTACAGTACTGTTTCTACAATCAGAACTTTAAGGTATCGCATCTGGGATTGAAGAAATCGAAAGCAACGGTTGCCAATATGGGAATCAAGGCGTTAGAATGGTTCCGTTCACCTGCAACGGAAGCGTTTAAGGCAAGCAAACATTTTGATCCTCCTGCACATATTGAAGAGTTGGCTAAGATGGCATCGGATATCGTATCCATCGGAAATCAGACCGGTGAAGGATGGTTCTTAACAGGAGAAATGTTAGAACTGATCCACAGTGGAGCCGGAAACATCGTATGTACACAGCCGTTTGCGTGTCTGCCGAACCATGTAGTAGGAAAAGGGGTTATCAAAGAACTTCGCAGATTGTATCCGCAGTCCAATATCGTTGCAATTGATTTTGACCCGGGTGCAAGTGAAGTAAACCAGTTGAACCGAATCAAACTGATGCTGTCGACAGCAAATAAAAACTTAGAAAAAGAACAGGCTTAAATAGAATAACGTTCCGTTGAAGAGAGAGTTTTTCGAAAAAGAATCGTTTGACCGGATCAGATAAAAAACAGGAAGTTTTCCTGAAGGTTGAGGTGCCCTCCTCAAACCTCTGGAAAACTTCCTGTTTTTCTTATATGTTAGAATTTACGAATCTGGTCATCTTCATCATTCTGTGTGTTAATAATCTTCTTAATCACCGCATAATAGCCAAAATTATCATTAACCTGAATATATACCCGGTCATTTAATTTGTGCCCTAAAATCGCTTTTCCAAGCGGAGAATCGATACTGATCAGACCTTGGATAGAGCTTCCGCGTACGGATGTGACAAGACGATAAGTTTCCACCTCATCATCGTCTTCCATATATAATTCTACGGTATTATTGATACCAACCTCATCTTCTTTTGAACTGTCGTCTACAATAATGGCGGTTTTTAACATTCTTTCCAGATAGCGGATTCGACTTTCGTTTTTATTTTTATCTTTCTTTGCGGCATGATATTCAAAGTTTTCACTTAAATCTCCGTGAGCACGAGCTTCCTTTACTGCTTCGATGGCTTCTTTTCGGACGACTAATTTTCGGTACTCGATTTCTTCTTCGATTTTTTTGACATCACTTTTGGTTAACTTATCACGCATATTCTAATCTCCTTATCTTCTTTTTTCTCGATTTCAAAAGTATAAATTTATTCAATGAAAGGATTTTTCATCGTTCCTGTTTTTATTGTTCAGGTTTTTCGCTGTTTTTCCAGAAGGAGGCAATCTTATCTTGAACCTGCTCCAGATAACAAGTCTGATAACGATTCCATTCTCGTGGAAACACGGCCTGATATCTCCGATCAAAGAATCGCTCATCTAATAATATAATAATTCCTCTGTCTGAGTCGGTACGGATAACGCGTCCGGCAGACTGTAATACCTTATTCATACCGGGATATAGGTAGGCAAAGTCGAAACCGGAGAGATTTTTTTGATCGAAATATTGCTTTAATAATTCTCTCTCGTTGCAGACTTGCGGCAATCCTGTTCCGACAATGATGGCACCAATGAGCCGTTCTTCGGTCAAATCAATTCCTTCTGAAAAAATCCCGCCCATGACACAAAAACCAAGGAGTGTTTTGTCAGACTGAATTTCAAATCTATTTAAGAAATCCTCACGTTCGGTTTCATCCATGTATTGGGATTGGACGATGCAATCGATATCAACAGAGGCAGTATTATTTAGAAAAAGGAATTGCTCATATACTTCCTGCAGCATACGGTAGGAAGGGAAGAAAGCCAGATAATTTCCTTGTCTGACAGATACAGTCTGCAGAATATACCGGGCAAATTTTTCGTACATTGCAGGTCCGCGCAGCGTATATTTGGTGCTTACATCATTGGCAAGCACCAATAATTTATTCTCCTCCGGGAAGGTGGAATGGGCATATATCGCGTAATCGTCGGGTTGAATACTGAGTAGATTCTTGTAATAGAAAATGGGTAAAAATGTAGCAGAAAAGAAAATGGTGCTGTTTCCAAATTCTAAAAAGCGCTGCAAATTTACTGCTGGATTTACACAAAATAACTTCAGTTTAAAACGACCATCGGATTCCATCTCGGTATAAATTATATAATTATCATCCAGAATATCATGAATATTTAAAAAGGAGCGTATCTGGAAATAAAAATCCAGAAGTGCTTCTTTCTTTTCCGAGGAAGGATGGTCATCAAAATAGTTTTCAATTTCCCCTAGAACGTTTAAGCATTTTAATGCAATATGTGATACATTGTCCACAATTCGGTAGGTTTCACATTCGCGTTTTAGTGCCAATAGTTGTTTATTGACTTCTGCCAGCCGTTTGGCAAGTTTTGGAGACTCTGTTTGAAATCGTTTCTTCATTGCCAGAACATCTTCTTTATAAAGGGTAGCACTGTACATCTCTCTGCCGCGTTCCACGAGGTTGTGTGCTTCATCGATTAAAAACAGATAGCTACCGGTCCCACTTTCAGAGAAGAAACGCTTTAAATGTGCATCAGGGTCAAAGGCATAGTTATAATCGCAGATGATCGCATCCATCCATTCGCTTACATCCAATGCCATTTCAAAAGGACATACGTGGTATTTTCTTGCCTGTGCTTCCAAAACTTCTCTTGTACAGGCATCTTTTTGATTGATTAGTTCAAATACCGCATTATTTACCCGGTCAAAATGTCCTTTGGCATAGGGACAGTCGTCGGGATTACAAAGGGTTTCTTCGCAGAAGCAAATCTTTTCTTTTGCGGTGAGGGTGATGGACTTCCAGCGCAGTCCCTGTAGACGTAAGGTAGAAAAAGCCTGTTCAGCTACGGTTCTGGTAATGGTCTTTGCAGTAAGATAAAAGAGTTTCTCACCAAGCCCCTCTCCTATTGCACGAACCGATGGAAATACGGTTGCCATTGTTTTGCCAACTCCTGTGGGTGCCTGAATAAAAAGTTTTTTCTTTCGCAAGATTGTTCGATAAACGGAAGATACCACATCTTTTTGTCCATCACGATAAGGAAATGGAAATTCGGTGGCTTGAATCGTTTGATTGCGAAGTGTCTTCCACTCGATTTCAAATTTGGCCCATTTTTCATAGGTATGTATAAGCGTATCAAACCAATTTTTCAACTCATCAAACAGAAATGTAGTTCGTAAACGCTTGATCTCTTCCGTTTCCAGATGACAATATGTCATTTGGACGTCGATGCTTGTAAGTTCATGCTGTGAGGCATAGATATAGGCGTAGCACTTTGCCTGGGCAAGGTGGACGCCTATTGGTTCTTCTATATGAGACAGATCGCGAAGCGTTCCTTTGATCTCATCGATGCAGGTTTCGGATTCATTTTCAATGATCCCGTCTGCACGTCCTTCAATCAACAGAAGAAACCCTTCACAGGAATATTGTGTTTTTAATGCAACTTCGGCATGATAATCAGAGCCCATTCGACGTTGTATCTTGCGATGCAATCGACTGCCCTGCAGCATCGCATCGCGTTCCATACTCCCGGATGTTCGATTGTCAATGTCTCCCGTCCGCAATATGAATTCTACCAGATTGCGGACGGAAATTCTTATAATTGAATCTTCCATGTTGTCTGTTTACTCTTCTACTTTCTCTGGTCTTGCAACTTCGGAAATCGTTTTTGTCAATCCTGCAATTCCCTGCAAATCAGACGGAATAATAATTTTCGTTGCTTTTCCGTCTGCTGCCTTGGCAAATGCTTCTAAGCTCTTTAATGTTAAGACTGCATCATCAGCACCTGCGGATTTGATAAATTCGATACCTTCTGCAGTTGCCTTCTGTACAGTACGAATTGCTTCTGCCTGACCTTCTGCCTCTTTGATACGTTTCTGCTTTTCAGCTTCTGCTTTTAAGATAGCAGCCTGTTTGGATGCTTCGGCTTCCAGGATAACAGACTCTTTTTCACCTTCAGCTACAAGGATCGTAGATTTCTTTTCACCCTCTGCACGAAGAATTGCTTCTCTTCGTTCACGCTCTGCTTTCATCTGTTTTTCCATGGCATCCTGAATTGCTTTTGGTGGCATAATGTTTTTTAATTCTACACGGTTAACTTTGATTCCCCATTCATCTGTAGCAATATCCAAAATGGTACGCATCTTTGTGTTGATTGTTTCACGAGAGGTTAAAGTCTCGTCTAATTCCAAATCTCCGATGATATTACGCAATGTAGTTGCGGTCAGATTCTCGATAGCGGCAATCGGACTTTCTACACCATATGCATATTTTTTCGGGTCTGTAATCTGGAAAAATACAACCGTATCAATCTGCATGGTTACATTGTCTTTTGTAATAACTGCCTGTGGTTCAAAATCTACCACCTGCTCTTTTAAAGAAACCCGTTTGGCTACATGGTCTAAGATTGGCATTTTAAAATGCAGTCCGACACTCCAGGTCTCCTTATATCCACCGAGACGTTCTAAGATATAAGCATGCGCCTGTGGGACAATTTTGATACACGAAACAAGTATTGCAAGTATACAAATTAAAATAATGATCAATACTAAAAATCCTAACATAACTACTCCTCCTCATATTTTTCGACGATTAATTTGACACCTGAAATATCAACTACTTTTGCAAGTTCACCGGGATTTAAAATCTCTCCGTCCCTTTTTGCTCGAGTTGTCCATTCCAGTCCGTTCACGACAGCAGTTCCTGTTTCCTCTAAATTATCTACTTTTTTTGTGATTTTAACCACTTTTCCGATAATTCCTTCATAATTTGTTTTTTCATGATGGGAATTTATGTATTTCATTGCAAAAGGTCTTGTAAAGAATAACAATATAAAGGATACAATAACAAATACTGCAATCTGCCACCAAAGATTCAGACCTGCAAGACATAAGATCAATGCTATAAGTGCACCGCCTGCCATCCAGATGGTTGTAAGGCCTATGGTGGCAATTTCAATGATTAAAAACAGAATCAACAATCCCAACCATACAAAAACCTGTTCTTTCATTCTTCTCCCTTCTCTCTTATTCATATGCATCAACAGAAAATTTTGATGTTAATGCTATCATATTCTGTCTGCTCTTATTATACAATACTTTTTGTACGAATGCAGTTGTTTTCTGATTTCAATGTCAAAGATTTTAAAGAAAGAAAACGGAGATGGTTTTACATCGTATTGGAATAGAAAAAGGCATCAAAGCTTTTTGTACATTTTTACGAATAGGAAAATAATTTAATTGACTTTCATTGTTAATTGTGCTACGCTATCAGAGTATTGTTCAAATAGAAGAACAATCATACTATTATTTTTTTATTTTTTATGGAGGGTCAGACAATGACAGGTACTGTAAAATGGTTTAATAACCAAAAGGGTTACGGATTCATCTCAGATGCTGAGGGAAATGATGTATTCGTTCACTATTCAGGATTAGTAATGGATGGATTCAAATCTTTAGAAGAAGGTCAGGCTGTTGAATTTGATGTAACAGAAGGCGCTAAAGGACCACAGGCTACAAACGTAGTAAAACTTTAATCAGATTTTTTTATGTACCTTTTAATTATATAAATTTTTGGCTAGATTTAATATTTATAATTTTTAAAAGCAAAATAACAAAATGAGATTAGAAAAAGAGCATTCCGTTTCGAGATGCTCTTTTTTGTATCAACACTTAGATGGATTTATCGAACTAAGTGTTGATACACACCTCTCGAGTCGCTGTTCGAGAGGTTACTTTATTATTAGCACAATGGATATTTTGCAGTTAATTCAGCTACCATCGCTTTTGCTTTCTCTACATTGTCTTCACTTTCCATGACAAGTGCAATGATCTCAGCAATCTTATCCATATCCTCTTCTACCATACCGCGAGTTGTAACGGCTGGTGTTCCAAGTCTTACACCACTTGTGACAAACGGAGAACGAGGATCATTCGGGATGGTATTCTTGTTTGCTGTAATGTGTGCGTCGTCCAGGCGTTTCTCCAGCTCTTTTCCGCTGATCTCTGTACCGGAGAGATCAACAAGCATCAGATGGTTATCTGTGCCGCCGGAAACAATCTTCACACCGCGGTTCATCAATCCTTTACTCAAAGCCTGTGCATTTTTTACAACCTGTTCCATATATTCTTTATATTCCGGTTTGAGTGCTTCTTCAAAGCAGACAGCTTTTGCAGCGATAACATGCATCAGCGGTCCACCCTGAATACCAGGGAATACAGCTTTGTTGAAGTTGAATTTCTTATTCATCTCTTCGCTGCACATAATCATACCACCGCGAGGGCCGCGAAGTGTCTTATGTGTTGTTGTAGTGGTTACATGTGCATATGGAATCGGGCTAGGATGTAATCCGGTAGCAACCAGACCTGCGATATGTGCGATATCTACCATCAGATAAGCACCGACTTCATCTGCGATTTCACGGAAACGTTTGAAATCGATTGTTCTTGCGTAAGCACTTGCACCTGCAACGATCAGTTTTGGTTTATGCTCTTTGGCGATTCGAAGGACTTCATCGTAATCAATAAATCCATTCTCATCCACACCATAGTGTGCAACATCAAAATATTTACCGGAAAGGTTTACCGGTGAACCATGTGTCAGATGTCCGCCATGGTCTAAGTTCATTCCCATAATCTTATCGCCTGGCTCGAGCATGGCAAACATGGCTGCCATATTAGCCTGTGCACCGGAATGTGGCTGTACATTGACGTATTCACATCCAAATAACTTCTTGGCACGTTCTCTGGCGAGCTCTTCTACAACATCCACACACTGGCATCCACCATAGTATCTCTTTCCAGGATACCCTTCTGCATATTTATTGGTGAGTGGGCTGCCCATTGCAGCCATCACTGCTTTACTTACCCAGTTTTCTGATGCAATCAACTCAATATGTGAATTCTGGCGGTTCATCTCGTCTTTGATTGCGTTTGCAATTTCTGGATCTGTTTTTACTATTTCTTCAAAATCATACATGGTATCTTTCCTCCATCTCTTCTTTCCTTCCCCATTGGAAACAAGTATAGCACATATTTGTTAAAAGTCAAATAATGACAATTGATTACTTTGTGGTAAATCTCCGAATAATCCAAGGTCTGACATCAGGTCAATTACAGTCTTACTGACCTTCGTTCTCTGGCGGAAATCGTCCAGAGACAGATATTTACCGTCTTTTGCGGCAATTTCTACTGCTTCTGCCGCTTTGTCTCCCATACCGTCAATACTTGCAAAGGATGGCATCAGTTTACCATCGATAATCTGGAAATCTTTTGCTTTGGCACGATACAGATCGATCGGCATAAATTCCAAACCGCGGGCATACATTTCCTGTACCAGTTTCATATCTTTTAAGGTATCTTGTTCTTTGTTTGTCAGAGTGTCGGAACGTTTGCGGTAATCATTCATATAGTAATTTAATTTTTCTTTACCCTGACACATTAATTCATAAGAAAATGCATCGGCACGGATACTGAAATAAGCACCATAGTAAGCAAGTGGATAGTTGATTTTACAGTAGGCGATTCGATATGCCATCATAACGTAGGCAGCCGCATGTGCCTTCGGGAACATGTAGCTGATCTTCTTACAAGATTCGATATACCAATCCGGTACATCTTTTTCTTTCATGGCAACTTCCCATTCCGGTTTTAATCCTTTTCCTTTTCGTACACTTTCCATGATCGTAAAGGAAAGTGCACTGTCGACACCCTGATTAATCAGATAGATCATGATATCATCTCGGGTACAGATAGCGGTTGAAATGGTTGCTTTTCCCTGTTTGATCAATTCCTGTGCATTGCCAAGCCACACATTGGTTCCATGAGACAAACCGGAGATTCGAATCAGGTCGGACAAGGATTGTGGATTCGCATCTTGTACCATCTGGATTACAAAGTCGGTTCCGAATTCCGGGATTCCGAGACTTCCCAGCGGACAGCCGCTGATGTCTTCAGGTTTGATGCCGAGTGCACTGGTGTTATGGAACAATGAGATAACGTCTTTGTCGTCCAGTGGAATTTTCGTTGCTACAAAAGGATTCTCTTCGTTGTATTCATTCTCAAGTGCATCTGAAGTAATATAATCTTCCAGCATACGGATCATGGTTGGATCATCGTGGCCGAGAATATCCAGTTTTAACAAGTTATGATCGATGGAATGGTAATCAAAATGGGTTGTGATGATATCCACGGTCATATCATTTGCCGGATGCTGTACCGGAGTAAACTCGTTGATGTTGTGTCCATGTGGAAGTACAACGATTCCACCCGGATGCTGGCCGGTACTTCTTCGAATTCCAGTGCATCCCTGACTGATTCGTTCAATCTCGCAGCGGCGTTTACGCATACCGCGTTCTTCATAATAATTCTTTACATATCCATAAGCAGTTTTATCTGCCAGTGTTCCGATGGTTCCTGCTTTGAAGGTATGGCCCTCTCCGAAGATAACTTCGGTGTATTTGTGGGCCTTGGACTGATATTCTCCGGAGAAGTTCAAATCGATATCCGGCTCTTTATCTCCTTTGAATCCAAGGAAGGTTTCAAACGGAATATCAAATCCCTCTTTTATCAGTTTCTCGCCACATATCGGACAGTTCTTATCCGGCATATCAAATCCACATCCGCCGGCGTAAGCCTTCACTTCTTCCGAATCGAAGTCGCTGTAATGACAGTGTGAGCAATAATAATGTGGGGAAAGCGGATTTACTTCCGTGATTCCGGCCATGGTAGCAACGAAGGAAGAACCTACCGAACCACGGGAACCAACCAGATATCCGTCCGCGTTCGACTTCCATACCAGTTTCTGTGCAATGATGTACATTACGGAATATCCATTGGATATAATGGAATTCAATTCTTTTTCCAGTCGTGCGGATACCGGTTCAGGCAAATCTTCTCCGTAAATTTCATGTGCTCGGTTATAACAGATATCTCGTAGATTCTGTTCTGAATTCTCAATGACCGGAGGACATTTGTTCGGATTGACCGGTGAGATCTTTTCAATCATATCCGCAATTTTACAAGGATTCTCGATTACGACTTCCTGCGCTTTTGCAGAGCCGAGATATTCAAATTCTGCGAGCATCTCTTCTGTTGTGCGAAGGAATAACGGTGGTTGGTCGTCCGCATCACTGAAGCCTTTTCCGGCCATGATAATACGGCGGTATACTTCATCTTCCGGATCAAGAAAATGTACGTCGCAAGTTGCAACAACCGGTTTTTTGAATTTTTCTCCGAGTTGTACGATCTGTCGGTTAATCTCCATCAAATCTTCCAATGTATTGATGTTTGGATGCTTATCACTTGTCAACATAAATTTGTCATTTCCAAGTGGCTGAATCTCATAATAATCATAAAATTCTGCAAGCCGCGCAATTGCCTGAGGCGATTTCCCGTTTAGAATTGCCTGATATAACTCTCCCGCTTCACAGGCACTTCCGATAACAAGGCCTTCCCGATGCTGATTTAAAAGACTCTTAGGAATACGTGGACGTCTTGCATAATAAGTCAAATGTGACTCGGATATCAACTGATACAAATTATATCGGCCGATATCATTCTTCGCGATGATGATAATATGGTGTGTCGGCAATTTACGGATCGCATTCGGATTCATATCACCGAACTGATTGATTCCTTTGAGTGTTGTAATGTTACGCTCTTTTAGCATCTCTACGAATTTGACAAAAATTTCTGCGGTAGCACCGGCATCATCCACGGCGCGGTGGTGATTTTCCAAAGAAATACCAAGCGCTTTTGCTACGATGTTGAGCTTGTATTTTGACAGTGTCGGAAGAAGTACGCGGGCAAGAGCAACGGTATCCACAGAGATAAAATGTGGCTCAATATCCTGATAACGACAGTTCTGTTCAATGAATCCGACATCAAAACTCGCATTGTGGGCAACTAAAACAGCATCTTTGGCAAATTCCAAAAACTGTGGCAGAATGACCTCGATATTCGGGTATTCCATTACCATTTCATCGGTAATACTTGTCAGTTTTGTGATCTCAAATGGAATCGGTCGTTCCGGATTGACAAAGGTACTGAAGGTATCGACAATTTTGCCATTGACAACTTTTACGGCACCAATTTCGATGATTTTATCTTTGATGGCACTGAATCCGGTTGTCTCGATATCAAATACAACGTAGGTGTCATCGAGTGTCTCATCGCCTGCTCCAACTGCAATTTCAGTCAGATCATCTACGACATAGCCCTCCACTCCGTATAATACTTTAAATGGGTCATCTTTATCCAGACGTTCAATAAAATGATTAGCGTCCGGAAATGCCTGGGCAATTCCATGGTCTGTAATGGCAATGGCAGCATGCCCCCAGTCATGTGCACGACGTACGATATCCTGTGTTTCGGATACTCCGTCCATATCACTCATCTTTGTATGGCAATGGAGCTCTACTCTTTTTACCGGACTTAAATCTTCTCGTTTGGTTGTAAAATCCCCAATCTTTTTGATACCGGTAACGGAACCGATAGACAATTCACCATCGTATCGGTCAATGGTTGTAACTCCTTTAATCTTTACATATGCACCCTTTTTCAAATCTCCGAGAAGATCCGGAAGTTGGTCGTTTCGAATAAACATCTTTACCATGATCGTATCGGTAAAGTCTGTTACGGCAAACATCAGGATAGACTTCTCGTTTCGGATTTCGCGGGTTTCAAATGTAATAATCTTACCATGAAGCGTGATCTCCCCCATCTCTGTTTCAACGGTATCCAGACGGATCGGTTCGTCTTCAAAATCTTTACCGTAGATAAGATTCGGGTCATTCCCCTGTTTGAGTGGTCGGACATATCCCTTTTTAAAGTCAGATTTAAAGCTTTTCCGCTCCCCGAACTCTTTTCCAATATTCTTCGGTTTCGACTCGGCAGCAGTCTTTTCTTTTGCAGGTGCAGTCTTTTCGATGGTTGCATCTTTGTGTTTTTTCGTATCTTCATCGCCATGGAGCTTGCGGTTTCTGGCAAAAATTGCATCGATTTCCCGTTGGATTCGCTGTTCGTCGTACTCCAGGTTTTTATCTTCTTGTTGTTTCTCGCGATATTCCACACGGATATCTGTTTGCAGGTGAAAACGTTTGTTGAAAATCTCGTCTAAAAGAGTTACTATTTCAGCCTTGCGTCCCTCAGAGACAATCGTGTTTAATAACTCCAGCCGCATGACAGAGGTACTTTCAAAGTGGATGTCCGCCTGTTCAAACATACTTGCCGCAAGTACGCTGATTTCTTTTAATTCCAGTACAATGCTGTCATGATATTCCACCATCAATGCCTCGGGAGTATATTGTTCCGAGAGACGGTAATCTTCTTCAATTTTGATATCTACCGGAGTTTTTCCGAATAATTGCTTTTTAATGTGCGCTTCCATCTTGCGGATATAGCGCTTTTGAATCAAATGCTGGCTGAAAATATGGACATGTAAAAATTCGCGTGAAGAATTTGTTGTAATCTTCTTCACCTGTACATCTGCAAATAATTCCTGTATATCTTTTTCTGTTTTTAACGTAGGAAATACGTCGAAAAATACTTTTGCGTTACTTACTTGTTCCAATGCTCCAGCTCCCATCGAAGAGTATCCAGAAGTTCAGCTTCCGGAACTTTTTTAATAATCTCACCCTTTTTGATCAGCAATCCTTCCCCGATACCTCCTGCAATACCGATATCTGCCTCTTTTGCTTCCCCCGGACCATTGACGACACAGCCCATAACAGCAACTTTGATATCCAGCGGATATCCGGCAACCATTGTTTCAACCTGATTGGCAAGCTCAATCAGATTAATCTTAGTTCTTCCACAGGTCGGGCAGGAGACAACTTCTACACCGCCTTTTCGAAGTCCCAGGGTACGAAGAATCAATTTGGCAGTTTTAATTTCTTCTACAGGGTCTCCGGTCAGAGAAACACGAATCGTATTTCCAATGCCTTCATGTAAAATAATTCCAAGCCCTACAGAAGATTTGACATTCCCGGAGTAAACCGTTCCGGATTCGGTAATTCCTACATGAAGAGGATACGGACACTGACTGGCGATCAGTTCATGTGCCTTGACACACATCAATACATCCGAAGACTTAATGCTGACTACAAGATTATCATATCCCATGTCTTCAATCATCTTTACTTTATCAAGCGCACTCTCCACAATCCCCTCTGCAGTAACGCCGCCGTACTTTTCAATCAGATGTTTTTCAAGAGAACCACTGTTTACTCCGACACGGATTGGTATCTGATATTCTTTTGCTTTGTCGACAACAGCCTGTACGCGTTCTTTGGAACCAATATTTCCCGGATTGATTCGAATCTTGTCAGCTCCGTTTTCGATTGTGGCAATTGCCATACGATAGTCAAAATGAATATCTGCAACAAGAGGAATATGAATCTGCTTTTTGATTTCTTTGATCGCTTCTGCTGCTGCTCTATTAGGAACAGTACAGCGAATAATCTCACAGCCGGCTTTTTCCAGTCGCAAGATCTGTGCGACGGTTGCAGTTACATCTTCTGTCGGTGTGTTCGTCATAGATTGGATTGCAATCGGATGAGTTCCACCGATGGTGACATTACCGATTTTGATTTCCTTTGTATTTTCTCTTAACATAGCTCCTCCTTTTGGAATGAATCATTCTTACATGATAGAAAAAACAGGGACGCCAATTATTCATCCCTGTTTATCTTTACTCTTTTTCAAATATTAACTGGTTGCCGTATTCCCGGTCGGTAAGTGTCAACTGGCGTTTCTCCATATTGTAATCATATGTGCCATCCAACTCATCCAATGCTGAGAAAATTGCATCTTCGGTTACATTCTCAGAAGCTTCGGCTGCTTTCTTAACAGCATCTTCATTGACATGTAAACTAAATGTTTTGGTCTTTGAATCAATATCATAATCCATAGGCACTGCAATTTGATCGCCGTCTGACTCATTCGGCCACTTCATAACTGCTGTATTATTTCCTTTGATTGTCATAATCAAATCGCTGTCCTCATAATCCCACGTTCCTTCCAGCGGATTCATCGTGAACATACGAACCAGAAAAAACACTGCAATCAGAATGATTATGACGGAAGTAACAGACATCACGCTGCGCCAGATGATATTTCTTTTATGGTCATCATTCTTTGCAAACATGTTTTCTTCTCCTTTAAATTTCTCTTCTTTATTATACGAATTCTTGTATTTGATGTCAACGCAAATTGGTTATGCAAATATAGTTCCAAGAACAGTATAAGATAATACTGTCATGATGACTGTTGCAAGGATCAGTCCAAGAGTAATTGCAGGGAAGGCCTTGCGGAAACGGATTCCCAAAAGGGCTGCGATCAGAGAACCTGTCCATGCTCCGGTTCCCGGGAGCGGAATCCCTACAAATGCAACCAATCCCCAGAATTCGTATTTTTCAATATTTGCACTCTGGCTCATTGCTTTGTGCTCCAGTTTTTCTACCAAAGGTTTCAGCTTCTTTGTCCCTTTCATCCAATCGAAAATCTTTGTGATCAATAGTAGGATAAATGGGATCGGAACCAGATTTCCGATAAAACAAATCGGGATTGCCTGCCACATCGGAACATCCAAAAGTGCCGGGCCGGCTGCAAGGAGTCCACCACGAAGCTCCAGAATCGGCACCATGGAAATCAGAAAAATAATGAATTCTTTTCCGACTTTTCCACTGAGTCCTGCAATCAGTCCATTTATTAATGCTTCTTTCATTTAGTTTAATCCTCCCTGTGTGGCAACATATTGTCTCAAGAAGGCAAAGAACTCTTCCATTTCCTCTCTTGTGCCAATGGTTACACGTAAGTATTGTTCAATTCGTTCGCTGCCCCAGAATCGAACATAGATGTCATTCTTTTTCAAGGCTTCGAATAACTGTTTTGCATCCAGTTTTGGATGCGTAACAAAGATAAAGTTTGCCTGAGAATCCGGAAATTCAAATTCCAGTTCTTTGAACTGTTCTTTTGCCCATTCTCTCGTCTCTACGATTTTTCCTACTGTTTTCTGGAAGTAGGCTTCATCTTCTACTGATTTGGCTCCGCAGACAAGAGAAGTCAGGTTCATGGTGTAAGAGTTAAACGAATATTTTACATCATTTAAATATTTGATCAAAGTCGGGTTGCTGATGGCATATCCGATTCGCATACCAGCCATAGAGCGGGATTTGGAAAATGTTTGAACAACAATCAAATTGTCATATTTTGAAATCAGCTCCAACGCAGATTTCCCGGCAAAATCAATATAGGCTTCATCAACAATGACAACCACGTCCTGATTGTGGGCAATGATATCTTCTACAAATTCCAAATCTTCATACAGCGCGGTCGGTGCATTTGGATTCGGGAAGATGACACCACCATTCTCTTTGTAATAATCTTCCTTGCGGATATGGAAGTTGTCGTCCAGTTTTTGACACTCATATGGTATGCGATACAAATCTGCCCAGACTTTGTAGAAGGAATAAGTAATATCCGGGAAGAAAATCGGTTTTTCTGAATTAAAGAATGTCAGAAAACACATAGATAATACATCATCGGAACCGACACCTACAAAGACCTGATCTTCATTCACACCATAGCGTTTGGCGAGTGACTGTGTCAGTAACTGAGCTGTCGGGTCCGGATATAAACGAAGTCGGTCAAAGTCAAGTTCTTTTAACGCTTTTTCTACAGCCGGTGCCGGTGCATAAGGGTTTTCGTTGGTATTTAGTTTGATCACTTTGTTTTGTGGCTGTTCGCCCGGAACATAAGGTTCTACCTGACGAATATTATTTAACAGTGTTGTGTTTAATCCCATTGTATTTTTCCTCCCTTACAAATTGTACTGCTTTGCGAGTTCTGCAAATTTAGGCAATGAGTTGACGATTGTCTCGTAAGATACACAATATGCCATTCGGACGTATCCAGGGCATGCAAAAGAAGTTCCCGGAACAATCAGAATATTGTGCTTTTTCGCTTCATTACAAAATTCTTTTTCATCAGCAATCGGTGATTTGACGAACAGATAAAAAGCACCTTCTGGTTTGATGCACGCAAAGCCCAGTTCTTTTAATCCGTTGTATAATGCTTCGCGGTTGCGATTGTAATAAGAAATATCAGTTTTTTCATTCAGACATGCTTTTACTACTTTTTGCTGCAGAGTCGGTGCATTTACAAATCCGAGAATTCTTGTGGCAACATTTGCTGCACCAATTAACTTCTCACTATCAGCAGCTTCATCCGGAATAACCAGATATCCGATACGCTCTCCCGGAAGAGACAGTGATTTGCTATAGGAGTATCCGACTACTGTATTGGCATAATATTTTGTCAGATATGGTACTTCTACCCCATCGTAAGCCAGTTCACGATATGGTTCATCGGAAATCAGATAAATATCTGTTCCGTATTCTTTTTGTTTGGATTCCATAATGGCTGCCATTTTCTGAATCGTTTCTTCAGAATAAACAACACCGGTCGGATTGTTTGGTGTATTTACGATTACAGCTTTTGTTTTGGCTGTGATCTTCTGTTCAAATTCATCCAATTTTGGCTGGAAATCTACGGTGTTAGGAGAAATCTCAACGAGAACGCCGTCATAGTTATTGGTGTAGCTGCGGTATTCTCCAAAGTAAGGTGCAAATGCAATGACTTCATCCCCCGGATTGATAAGTGATTTTAAAATTACATTGAGTCCTCCGGCCGCACCAACTGTCATGGTAATATTTCTGGCTGCAAAATGTGTACCAAATCGTTCATTTAATGAATCAGCAACGGCTGTACGTACATCTTCATATCCGGCATTACTGTTGGTATATCCATGCAATACAACAGGATCTTCTTCATCCAAAAGTTCCTTGATCGCGCGTTTGACGGCTTCCGGTGCCGGGACATTCGGATTACCCAGACTAAAATCAAATACATTTTCCGGTCCATAGATTTTTGCTAAACGGTTGCCTTCTTCAAACATTGCCCGGATCGCAGAGCTGTTTGCAACCATATTTTCCATTTTTTTTGAAATCATTTTTGTGTCCTCCTATTTCTTTGTCACGAGTCCTTTTTGTACCATAAATGCAGGACGATATGATAATTTCGCTTTGCGAAGTCCCTCGGAACCTGCATCGTCTTCTCGATTTACATAAGTATAATCCATGCACTCATGTTGTACAAACTGTTGATTTATCATTGGATAAGCGCCATCGATATCACCAAAAGCTTTTTCAATGTGAACAACGAACGTATCTTCGCACATAGGTTCTCCGATTGTAAAGGCGACAATTTTCCCATCGACACGCAATACACCGCCTACAAATCCCAGTTCTTTATGAAGGCGGAGTGAATTAAGTGATACACACATTTCTGCATTCTTTTCCACATCGTCGTCGCATCCGTTCTGGGTGCGCCATTTCAAAGCCATCTGAAAACATTCTTCTACATTATCATCGTTTAAGGTTTCATAACTCCAGTCTTCATGCAGAGATTTAAATTTATTGATGTGATTGCGTTTGCCGTGGAGTTTTTTGCCTGCAAGCGTTGCAAGTTTCTCGGTTTCATAGACATAATCTGCCTGATCCGGATCATATTCTATTTTATATATGTTTGGATACCAGAAATCAAGCTGTGCAAAGTTTTCTTCGGTTACGGTATATAACATCAGCGGGGCGTTTACTTCTTCACTGTATTGGTTCAGCCATTCAAGCGCTTTTTTTACCGATTCATCATCTCCGGCAGGGTAAGCAAATAGTGCCTTTTCGGCATTATCTCGAAAAACAAGAGCGCCCTCTATGATTGCGTATTCTACCGCATAATGTCGGGACCAGAGATAGACGTTTGCAAAGGTTCGCTCGCAACTGCGGCTCGGAGCTTTTGCAAAATAGGAATTGATAATCTCCTGATCTTCTAATTCCGGTCGTTTAAATTGGATTTTATCCATTCTGAAAATCCTTTCTGTTTTTATTATATTTACAGAAGCAGCATTGAAAGGTTCAATCCAATGCATGAGCAACTGCAAAAAGCAGCGGATGTTTCCGCTGCTTAAAAATGAGCTTATCGGATAAAGTTTGTTTTGACTTTCTCTTCATCCACCGGCATCTCAATTCCGGCTTTTTTTCCTGCTTCGATGCATCTAAGAAGCCATGCCATATTGTTGCCAAGCGTTCTCATAATCTGAAGTCCCTCAGCATCCTGTTTTACTTCGTCCGGCGTATTACCATGTACCATCGTCCAGTAGTTGGAAGAAACTACCGGCATTTGATGGTATGTGAAATACTTCAAAAGAACATCCAAAGTAGCTGTTGTTCCTGCTCTTCGTGCGGAAGCAACGGCAGCCGCAGGTTTGTGAAGCATATCTTTACCGGCACAAGAACAAAGCTTATCCATAAACTCGATAATCTGACCGGATGGAGATGCCCAGTAAACAGGAGAACCGACAACCAGTGCGTCAGATTCTGAAAGTTTTTTGGCTGCTTCTTTTACCTGCTCCATATCCGGATTGCCGGCTTGAAAAATCTCAGTTTCAATCCCCTGAGCTCCCAGCGCAGATGCAACTTCTGTCAATGCTGTATATGTACAGCCTGCTTTTCTAGGACTTCCGTTTAATAATAGTACTTTCATTGTAGTTCCTTCTTTCCAGTCTTATTTATCTATTTTGATTTAAAAATTTTGATTTTATTCTTGATTAATTCTCGTTCATCTTAGCAAGTTTTGCAGTCTGATCTGCTGCAATCAGGCTGTCAATGATCTCGTCTAAGTCACCATTTAGAATCGAATCCAGTTTGTGGAGTGTCAATTTGATTCGATGGTCTGTTACACGTCCCTGTGGGAAGTTGTAAGTACGAATCTTCTCAGAGCGGTCGCCGGTTCCGACCTGACTCTTACGAGCTTCGGCTTCTGCATCATGCTGTTTGGCAAGTTCCATCTCGTAGAGACGTGCACGAAGTACTTTTAAAGCCTTGTCTTTGTTCTTCAACTGCGACTTCTCATCCTGACAGGAAATAACGATTCCTGTAGGGATATGAGTCAGACGTACTGCAGAGTCGGTTGTGTTGACACACTGACCACCATTTCCGGATGCTCTAAATACGTCAAATTTGCAATCATTCATATCTAATTCCACATCGACTTCTTCTGCCTCCGGCATGATTGCAACCGTGATGGTGGAAGTATGGATTCTTCCGCCACTTTCTGTTTCCGGTACACGCTGTACACGATGTACACCACTTTCATATTTTAATCGGGAATAGGCCCCCTGTCCGGAAATCATAAATACGCATTCTTTAAATCCACCGATTCCGTTTTCATTTAGAGAAATCATCTCAACCTTCCAACGGCGTCCTTCTGCATAGTGAACATACATACGATATACTTCTGCTGCAAACAGGGCAGCTTCATCACCGCCGGCACCGGCACGAATCTCTACAATTACGTTCTTATCATCATTCGGGTCTTTTGGAAGAAGTAAAATTTTTAATTCCTTTTCCAGTTCTTCGATTCGATTCTTGGATTCGTTCAACTCTTCTTTGGCGAGTTCACGCATCTCCTCATCCGATTCTTCTTCCAACATCATCAGACTGTCTTCGACATTCTGCTTACACTGTCTATATTCCTTATATGCTTCTACGATAGGAGCCAAATCACTTTGTTCCTTCATTAAACTACGAAAACGATTGGCATCATTCGCCACATCCGGTTCTTGAAGCTCTCCCATTACTTCCTCGTATCGGATTACGAGGTCTTCTAATCTATCAAACATAATTCTCTGTCCTTTCTAACTTCTAATTCACCTCTTAGTATCATACACACCAAATACAACCCGGTCAAGTCCTGCAAGGTTCT
>DAVZKO010000024.1:0-30196 GCA_052272205.1 Schaedlerella sp.
TGCCCACAAGAATGGGAATAGTTGAGATACTAACGGAGCTTTCCAAAGCCGTCTGTCTGCTTATAATTGATAGTTTCAGCAACAAAATCTATCTACTCTTTTTATTTAGGTGTGTTATAATGACCTTATTAGACGAGTGTATTTTGTTGCTGTCACAAATGAAAGGGGTCTTAATAGTGATAAGTGATACACAAAATGCACAATCTCCTACAAAGGAAAAAAAGACTTATACAGTAGAGGAAATTGCTGAACAACTGGACATTAGCAAAAAGGTAGCTTATTCATTGGTAAAAAGCGGTCAATTCAGTTATGTTCGTGCTGGTAAAGCCATACGGGTATCAAAGGTTTCTTTCGATAAATGGTTAAATGAAATTTAACTATAAGGAGAGAAAATTATGGCTTCAATCAAACAAAGAAAATCAAGTTTTTCAGTTATTTATTGGTACTTAGATAGTGCAGGAGAAAGAAAACAAAAATGGGACACGCTGGAAACAAGAAAAGAAGCAAAACAGCGAAAAGCCTTTATAGAATACTATCAAGAGAAATTTGGATATGTGATAGTTCCATTAGAGGAACAATTTGCACATCAGATTGAAAATTCTAAAAAGGAGTTAGATGTTGTAGACAAAGATATTACATTGCGTGATTTCCTAGAAATTTTTGTTAATTTATATGGCACATCTAAATGGTCGCCGAGTACATTTAGTGGTAAGGTAGGCAGTATTGAAAATTATATCAATCCGATTATCGGAGATTGGAAACTGAATGAAATAACTACAAAAAGTCTATCAAAATACTACAATGATTTATTGAGCGTTCCAGAAGTACCACGGGCAAACAGAAAAGCAACTGGTCGTTGTGTTCAACCAGCGAACATCAAAAAAATACATGATATTATCCGCTGTGCCTTAAATCAAGCTATCCGCTGGGAGTATATTGATACAAACAAAAGAAACCCTGCGTCTTTGGCTACGTTACCAAAAATTCCAAAGACTAGGCGAAAAATGTGGAGTGTTCAAACATTTCGAGAAGCGGTAAAAGCCACGGAAGATGATTTGCTTTCAATTTGTATGCACTTAGCTTTTTCCTGCTCTATGCGAATTGGAGAAATTACAGGACTTACATGGGAAGATGTTATTATTGATGAAGAGTCCATTGCTACAAATAATGCAAAGGTAATCATCAATAAAGAACTTTCAAGAGTAAATGCAGAAGCTATGCAGAAATTAAAGGAAAAGGATATTTTAAAGATTTTCCCAACGCAAAAACCGCATTGTACCACAAGGCTTGTCTTGAAAACGCCAAAAACAGAAACAAGTAATCGTGTTGTCTGGTTACCTAAAACAGTTGCGGAACTATTGGTGCAATATAAAAAAGACCAGCAGGAATTAAAGGAATTTTTAGGAAGTGCCTACAATGATTACAACCTTGTTATTGCGTTGGATAATGGCAATCCCGTGGAAAGCCGTATTGTTAGAGATAGGTTTCAAAAGCTCTGTGAAGAAAACGATTATGAAGTTGTGGTATTTCACAGCCTACGCCATTTAAGTACGGGTTATAAACTCAAAATGACAAACGGAGATGTTAAGTCCGTACAAGGCGATACTGGTCACGCAGAAGCAGAAATGGTTACAGATGTATATTCAGAAATCATTGACGAGGACAGACGTTTCAATGCACAAAAAATGGATAAAGAATTTTATTCTACGCTTAATGATGATACAGACAATCCAAAGCAAGATACCGACTTAACCGATAGTGATATGGCGTTATTGGAACTGATTAAATCTTTATCGCCAGAAATGAAAGAGCAATTTTTAAAGCAGGCACTTCAAAGATAGAATTTCAAAAGTGTTAGCAAATTTCAAAAAAACCAGCGATTTTTCTTCAAAAATAAAAAAGTGTTAGCAAGCCTATTTCCTTAAAAGTCTTAAAAAATATCGAATAAAAAATAACTGATTGAAAACAATTCGTATTCAGCGTAAATAGAAAGCCATAAATAAAAAAACGCTGAAAACCTTGTAAAATAAGGCTTTCAGCGGAGTTTGTGGCGTCCCAGACAGGAATCGAACCTGCGACGTTTCGCTTAGGAGGCGAACCCTCTATCCTACTGAGGTACTGGGACATTCTTAAAAATCTATTCAATTTTATCTAGTTATCATATCAAAAGGCGTTTGTTCCACCTAGCCCTTAGGAGGCTATTGTTATATCCATTTAACTAAGAGAACCCATATTCTTTTTTGCTTACAGAATCTGCCACACAGTTTCCTTCTTATACTTAACAACCACATACTGCACGAGTGCATTGCATTTATCATTTTAACACTCGTGCATTTTAAATTCAACTATATTTAAAAATTAATATAACCTTGCAACCAAATCTTTCCTTTGAATCTCCGTCCGATTTCCGGTTCACCAAGCACCTTGTCCTTTGGCACACAAATATCAAATTGCAGTTCGTTCACATCCAATTTCATCTGATATACTTTCTCTTTTGTAAGCACATTCTCTCGCTCACGTATAGCCAGTATTTCCCCCATAATTGAGTAAATGTCACATTCTACTCCATACGGCATAAAATATGTATCTACAATTGAAAATACATCCTCTGTGACAAGCCTCCGCGATACTTTCGAATAAATATCCATATCATCCAATGTCAGTGTCTCAATTGCACCCTGATCACCACTTCGCGCAGCCTTCAACAGTCTTTTTCGATTTTGAGAATTTTCTTTTTCCTGCTTCGCCTGCACTTCCGTTTTCTTTACCGGAAATAATATTTTTCCCCCAAGTGCAAGTGCTGAAAATGTTACCGAAGTCTGCTCTTGTGCAAGAAATCCCAGTTGTTTTTCTTTCATATATTCCACACCATTCTGAACATGGAATATCAGACTGATCCCAACTTTAGAATCCTCGCAGATTCCGATATAAGATTCCTTCTCAATTTTTCTTTCCACTGAGACTTCAGAATAGGTTGTAACTCCACTTCCTTCAAAATATGGGAAATAATAATCTCTTTCGAATCGTTCTTCATCATCTAATTCGCCGCAAACTGTAATTCCCATATTCTGTCCATACTCTTTTTGCAACTCACAATAATCTGCCTCTTCTGAGTATGACACAACCGTCTGATGCGTAAATTCATCTTCTACCTGATGTAATAATTCCCGCAATTCTTTTTTTGATTGCAGTTTTCCAAATCCAATTGCTTTTAAATATTGATGCATCTATTTCTCCAGAAAATCCCGGATTGCTCCGGGATTTTGATTAAACTATTTATTATTTCTGTTTTGGAACAATAGCTGTATTTCCACCCATATATGGCTGTAATGCTTCTGGAATCTTCACAGAACCATCTGCCTGAAGGTTATTCTCAAGGAATGCGATCAACATTCTCGGTGGTGCAACTACTGTATTATTCAATGTGTGTGCAAAGTATTTGCTTCCGTCATTTCCTTTTACACGAATGCCAAGTCTTCTTGCCTGTGCATCGCCAAGATTTGAACAGCTTCCTACCTCGAAGTATTTCTGCTGTCTTGGAGACCATGCCTCAACGTCAACAGATTTCACTTTCAAGTCTGCCAAATCTCCTGAGCAGCATTCCAGTGTACGAACCGGAATATCCATACTTCTGAACAGATCTACTGTATTCTGCCATAATTTATCATACCATTCTTTACTGTCCTCTGGTTTGCAGACAACGATCATTTCCTGTTTTTCAAACTGGTGGATACGATATACTCCACGCTCTTCAATACCATGAGCACCTTTCTCTTTACGGAAACATGGAGAATAACTTGTCAATGTCTGTGGAAGCTGCTCCTCAGTAAGCTGTGTATCAATAAATTTACCAATCATAGAATGCTCACTTGTTCCGATCAGATACAAATCTTCTCCTTCAATTTTGTACATCATAGCATCCATCTCTGCAAAGCTCATAACACCTGTAACTACGTTACTACGAATCATGAATGGTGGTACGCAGTATGTGAATCCACGATTGATCATGAAATCTCTTGCATAAGAGATAACTGCTGAATGAAGTCTTGCGATATCTCCCATCAGATAATAGAATCCATTTCCTGCAACTTTTCTTGCGCTATCCAAATCAATACCATTGAAACTTTCCATGATTTCTGTATGATATGGAATTTCAAAATCTGGAACCACCGGCTCACCATAACGCTCTACTTCTACGTTTTCACTATCATCTTTACCAATCGGTACAGACGGATCAATGATGTTTGGAATTGTCATCATATCTTTTTTAAGTTTTTCTTCTACTTCTTTTTCTTCTGCTGAAAGAGCTTCAATTCTGTCTGCATTCGCTGCAACCTGTTTCTTTACTTCTTCTGCTTCTTCTTTTTTACCCTGTGCCATCAATGCACCAATCTGTTTGGAAATTTTATTTTTCTCTGCTCGCAGAGCTTCTACTTCCTGTTTGATTTCACGATTTCGTGCATCCAACTCTAAAACTTCGTCTACTAATGGAAGTTTTGCATCCTGGAATTTATTACGAATATTCTGTTTTACAACCTCTGGATTTGATCTCACAAATTTAATATCTAACATCTCATGTTCCTCCTCTTATTTCCCTTTGAGATTTTATGCATCTTTTTTCTTCAAATCTACATCTTTAATATCATATACTTCCTGGAAAATAGCTCTCTCCAAAGACTCTTTTTCCTCAGCGCCTAATTCTACATAGCTCTTTCCATTTACAATTTCTTTGATATAAGTATAACAACCTTCTCTACTGTGCATTGCATTTAAAAGCCAACCACTGTTCTGCTCATCTAACATAGTCAGGACAAAACTTAAATTTCCGCCCATTTCGTTAAATGCATCATATCGAACAATACCTACTTTTTGATAGTTCTTCTGCATTTTCTTTCGCAGCTTACGAACTTCTTCCTGATTATCTTTTGCAATTGCTTCTACCTCATCCAGCAATTTAAACCTTTCAAAAAAACTTTCTTCAAGATTCTTTCCATCTTTTCCTCTAAGGAAAGATGTATAAATTGTTTTCAGGCGATTATACTTCATATTAACATTAATCAAAAATGCAAATAAAAGTATTTGAACTAAAAACAAAAACAGAATCAAATACCCTGTGTCTATTCCCATATTTGATAAGAATCCGCCTTTCATTATTATTTATACCTCTTTTTTTAATTTTATACATTATGAATTGTCATAATTAAATCGTATATTCTTTCTAATTCATCCTCAGAATAATATTCGATTTCAATTTTACCTTTTCCATTCGCCTTTGCATTGATATTTACTTTTGTTCCCATAATGGATTTCATTTTTTCAGCAATATCATTGTACACAAACTGATGTTCAGGAGATACTTTTTTCACTTCTTTTTTCGGATTTTTTAAAGATTTCACAAGTTTTTCTGTTTCTCGAACACTTAACTTCTCATCAAAAATTTTTGTTGCAAGTGTATATTGTAATTCTTCATCCTCAATTGCAAGAAGTGCACGCGCATGACCGGTGCTAATCATATCATCGATAATCATTTGTTTTACTTTATCCGATAATTTTAACAGACGCATAGAGTTCGTTACTGCTGTACGGCTTTTTGATACTCTCTCGGCAACTTCATCCTGTTTCAAATGAAATTCATCCAACAAACGTTTGAATGCCATTGCTTCTTCTATCGGATTCAAATTTTCTCTTTGGATATTTTCAATCAACGATATCTCAACAATTTCCTGATTAGAATAAGATTTAATCAGAACAGGGACTTCTTTTAACCCGGCCAGCTTAGCTGCTCTCCATCTTCTTTCCCCAGCAATGATTTCGTAATAATCCTTCTTCTTCTGAACCAATAATGGCTGTAAAATACCGAACTGCTTGATAGAATCTGCAAGTTCTAATAATGCATCTTCATCAAATTCTTTTCTTGGCTGTTCACGGTTTGGCTCTACCTGATTAATCTTCAGTAATACTTCACTCGCTTTTGGCTCTTCTACTACTTTTTTTGTATTTGTAGACTTTGTTTCTGCAGAGTTCTTTTTCGGTTCTGACTTTGCCAGCTTATCGCTTTTATTTGGAATCAAACTATCCAGTCCTTTTCCAAGTCCATTCCTTTTTACCGCCATCAGTCTTCCTCCTCTTTGTTAATTACTTCTTCCGCCAACAGCATATAACTTTCTGCACCTGTAGACTTCGGGTCATACAGATTAATTGGCATACCATAACTAGGAGCCTCTGCAAGTCGGATGTTTCTCGGGATAATTGTCTTATAGATTGTTTGATCCAAATTATCCTTTACATTTTCAACAACCTGCAGTGAAAGATTTGTACGTGCATCATACATTGTAAATACAACACCTTCAATTTTTAAAGACGGATTTAATCTTTCCTGAACAAGTTCAATTGTATGAATCAATTGGCTTAATCCTTCCAATGCATAATACTCGCACTGAATAGGAACCAGAACAGAATCTGCTGTAGTCATCGCATTAATCGTAAGCATACTCAATGCCGGTGGACAATCAATAATTACATAGTCGTAATTATCTCTTACTCTTGCCACTTCATCACGAATGATAAATTCCTTATTATCCACACCGATTAATTCAATCTCTGCTGCCGACAGATTTATATTAGAAGGAAGTACATCTAAGTTCTCAATTACATTTTCACAGATACAGTCTTCTATCTTTGCATTTCCTATAATCAAATCATATGCACTATTTTCAACTTCATCCTTATCTACTCCAAGTCCACTCGACATATTTCCCTGCGGGTCGAGGTCAATTGACAATACTTTTTTGCCAAAACTTGCAAGACACGATGATAAGTTGATTGCAGTTGTTGTTTTTCCAACTCCACCCTTTTGATTTGCAATAGCGATAATTCTACTCATTTTTGTACTCCTTTCGCGTTACCTTTCATATTATATCACCAAACCTTTTTAGATTCTACTGCAAATCTTTGTTTTCTCCAAAATGTTTCACGTGAAACATTTTTCAATTTTTAAAATATAACAAAAAGATTCCATGGATTTTTCTTTTCTATATATAAAGTTTCAAAACAGATTGCTTCCTCATTCATTTTCAAAAAAATGTTTCACGTGAAACATTTTCTGTTACTGTTCACTCCCATGTCAATCACTACGCTGATTGACACGGAGGATGCATGTTTTGTCTTGAACGGCATCACGCCCATCGCCAAAGTCGATTTAAAATGGCGGGATGCGTTGCTGGTCACAGGTACTGTGAGCAATAACCATTTTCTTTAACATACCAAAAAGTTTCACAAAACATTTTATCTTTTAAGGTTTTATCCCACCTCCTTTTGTAGTATAATTAATGTAATTTCAAAATGTCAGGAGGTAGGTTTTTTTGAGTTTCAAGAAAAAATTTTTAACTTTATCTGCAATAACAGCCGGAACATTGAGTGCGATTCATTTATTTAATCGATTTATATATCATATTTCTACAATAGATAATATTCTCGCCAAAAAAGGTGAGAATTATTACGATTGGACTTATGGTCGCATTTTTTATACAAAAGAGGGAACAGGTTCTCCTATCTTATTAGTTCATGATTTAAATGTTTGTAGCTCCAGTTATGAATGGAGTAAAATCAAAAGTGATTTAGCTAAGACAAACACAGTCTACACAATAGACTTACTTGGATGTGGATTATCTGAAAAACCAAACTTAACTTACACCAATTACTTATATGTACAATTAGTTACTGATTTTATCAAAAATGTAATCGGAGAAAAAACAGATATTGTAGCTACCGGGCACTCCGCTTCTATTACATTAATGACCTGTGCAAATGATGATGCAACAATTAATCGTATTCTGTTGGTTAATCCGGAAAGTATTATTGATAGTTCCAGAGTTCCAAGACATTATGACAAACTTTTAAGATATGTTCTTTATGCTCCAATCATTGGCACTTTTATTTACAATTTGATGGTAAGCAAAGATAGAATTGAAGAAGAGTTTATGACAAACTACTTCTACAATCATTGTAAATACAGAAAGAAAGATTTAGCTGCATATGTAGAAGCATCCCAAACAGAGAAGTCACATGGTAAATACTTATATGCTAATATCCGTTCCAATTATACGAACGCTAACATATTAAACTGTTTGTCTAAAATCAACAACAGTATTTTCATTATTATTGGAAATAGTAATCCAGAGTACAGCCTTGCTGCAAGCCAGTATCAGAATCAATTACCATCTGTCGAAATTACAGGAATTGATGATACGAAATATCTTCCACAGCTTGAAGCTCCTACAGATGTATTAGAAAATATTAAGATTTATTTTGATTTAAAACCAGAAGATGATACAATTGCAAATAACTAAAGCATCTCTTCTCATTTCAACAAACACAAAAGGAGGAAAGCAGTTTCACTTGTCTGCTTTCCTCCTTTTTATACTATCTTGTCATTAACACAAAGGTTCTTTTGATGGTAATCCTGCTTTTCTCGGATATCTTTTCTTTGTTGTTTCCAACTTATCTATCTTTACAAAAGACCTTCCAATCTCTGTTCCCGGAAGCTGGAATTTCACAACATCACTTACTTTTCCGCCCAATATCTTAACAGCCTTCTTTGCCTGCTGCAATTCTTCATCAATCTCTCCACTTTTATATGGAATAAACATTCCTCCGATTTTTACATACGGAATACAATATTCACTCAATGTAGACAGATTCGCAACTGCTCTTGATACACAGAGATTAAACTGTTCTCTGTATTCTGCTTTCTTCGCATAATCTTCCGCTCTTCCATGAAGTGTTTCAATCTCTTCCAATCCAAGTTCTTCTATCACTGTATTTAGGAATTTTACTCTCTTTTGTAATGAATCCAACAGCACTACTTTTAAATGAGGAAATGCAATCTTCAATGGAAGTCCCGGAAATCCGGCACCTGTTCCTATATCAATTACTGTATCTACACTTTGAATGTCAATTGCCTTTACAATTGCCAGGCTGTCTACAAAGTGTTTTTCATTTACCTCATCATATTCTGTAATTCCAGTGAGATTCATTACTTTATTCCACTCCACAAGCAACTCATAATACCTATGAAATTGTGCTTTCTGCTCTTCGCTCAACTGGATATTAAGCTGTTGCAATTGCTGTGCAAACTTATTCTCCATATATATTCCTCTGACTTTCTTAATACTTTATCACGTTAATTTGCTAAATCCAATTAATTTTTCTCTTATTCAAAATATTATCACTACGTTATTATTTGGACTTCGGACCAGCAGATCTGACTTCTATTATTTTCTCTCAAGATATACCAACAATACAGATACATCTGCCGGAGATACTCCGGATATTCTGGATGCCTGTCCAATTGATGTCGGACGCATCTCATTGAGTTTCTGTTTTGCTTCAATACGCAGGCTCTGAATCTCGTCATAGTTAATATCTTCCGGAATCAGTTTGCTTTCCAGTTTCTTAAACTGCTCTACCTGACGCTGCTGGCGTTTAATGTAACCATCATATTTGATATTAATATTCACCTGTTCTACTACATCTGCATCCAACTGTGGTCTATTCACATCGATTGGTGCAAGACATTCGTAATTCAACTCCGGTCTGCGAATCAATTCTGCCATTGTAGTTCCTGAAGTCAATGGCGTGCTTCCATACTCTTTGAGTAAATTCTGTACCGGCTCGGATGTTCCGAGATTAATATGTTCAACACGCTCGATTTCTTTCTGGATCTGCTCTTCTTTTTTCAGCAATCTCTGATATCTTTCTTCGGAAATCAGCCCAACTTCATAACCTTTTTTGGTCAATCTCAAATCGGCATTATCCTGACGTAACAAAAGTCGATATTCGGCTCTTGAAGTCATCATTCGATATGGTTCATGACTCTCTTTCGTCACCAGATCATCGATTAAAACACCAATATATCCTTCTGAACGGTCAATTACAAGTCCTTCTTTTCCCTGCAGTTTTCTCGCCGCATTAATACCTGCAATCAGCCCCTGTGCTGCCGCTTCTTCATATCCTGAACTTCCATTGAACTGTCCGCCACTGAACAACCCCTCTACGGCTTTGAATTCCAGCGTATTTTTCAATTGTCTGGCATCGATGCAGTCATACTCGATTGCGTATGCGTTTCTCACGATTTTGGCGTTTTCGAGCCCTGGAACGCTTCTGTACATTGCGTACTGTACATCTTCCGGCAGAGAGCTCGACATTCCACCGATATACATCTCATTTGTCTCTAAGCCTTCCGGCTCAATAAATACCTGATGACGATTTTTATCTGCAAATTTCACAACTTTATCTTCGATGGACGGACAGTATCTCGGACCGGTTCCTTCAATCATTCCCGAGTACAACGGAGAACGGCTCAGATTGTTTCGAATAATCTCATGTGTCTTCTCATTTGTATAAGTAAGCCAGCAGGAAGCCTGCTCGATCTGAACATCTTCCGGATTGGTTGTAAATGAGAACGGTACTACTCTCTCATCTCCCTTTTGCTCTTCCATCTTACTGAAATCAATGGTTCTCTTATCAATTCTGGCAGGTGTTCCTGTCTTAAAACGATACATCTTAATCCCAAGAGATTTTAAGCTGTCTGTCAGATAATTGGCCGGCTGAAGTCCGTTTGGTCCTGTCTGTGTACTTACCTCACCGTAAATACATCTCGCCTTCAAATATGTTCCGGTACACAGCACGACCGCACGACAATGATAGATTGCACCGGAATACGTCTGTACTCCTGTAATCTTGCCATCTTCTGTCAGGATATCTGTAACCTCCATCTGACGGATATCCAGATTCTCCTGATTCTGAAGTACCTGTCGCATTGTTCTGCTGTAATTTGCCTTATCTGCCTGTGCTCGAAGCGAATGAACCGCAGGGCCCTTCGACTGATTTAACATCTTCGATTGAATAAATGTCTTATCAATAACCTTTCCCATCTCTCCGCCAAGTGCATCCAATTCTCGCACCAGATGCCCTTTTGAACTACCACCGATATTCGGATTACAAGGCATCATCGCAATACTGTCAACGCTTACAGTAAACATCACTGTCTTGAATCCCAAACGAGCTGTAGCAAGTGCCGCCTCACAACCGGCGTGTCCTGCTCCGACAACTGCAACATCATAATAATCTTTATTTTCCCATACAGAATTTGCTGAATATTTCATTGACCAAATCTTCTCCTATCGTTTCTCCTGTAATACTTCCAAGTGCCTCATATGCATCCATCAGATCGATGGAATAAAAATCTTCCGGCATCCCCATCTCGATACTTTCCATTACCTTCTTCAAGGAATTATACGCATCTTGAAGTGCTGATTTTTGTCTCATATTTGTAATATATACTTCATCATTAAAAGAAATCTCACCCTGCAGGAACATCTCTTTTAACAAGTTTTCAAATGTTCTGATTCCTTGTTCTTCCTTTGCAGATATCTCAATCATCGGAACCTGTTCACTCTCCTGCCCGATTTCTTTACGAAGCTGTTCTTCAAGATCCTGCTTTGAAATAAGCACATTCAAATCCATCTTATTTAACAAGATAACCGCCTTTTTCCCAGCAATAATCTTCATGATTTCCAAATCATTTTCATCTAATTCACGCGAAGCATCCACAACATAAATAATCAAATCTGCCTGCTCAGCATATTCTTTCGCTTTGTCTACACCGATTTTTTCTACTTTGTCATCTGTCTCTCGAATCCCCGCTGTATCGATTACATTCAAATTCAATCCCTGAATCTGGATCTGTTCTTCCAACACATCTCTGGTCGTTCCTTCAATGTCCGTTACGATTGCGCGCTCTCTTCCCGAAAGCACATTCAGCAGTGACGATTTTCCGGCATTCGGTTTTCCCAGAATAACCGTCTGAATTCCCTCTTTCATAATTCGCCCATTTTCCGACGAATCAATCAAATCTTTGAGTTCCGCTGCCAGTTTCTCCACAACGCCCTGTAACTGTTCGCCATACCCATCTACACTGATATGTTCCGGATCGTCCAATGCAGTCTCGATAAACGCGGTATGATAAATGATTTCTTTTCGAATCTCCTCGATCTTTTTCTTGACGCTTCCCTTCAACTGGCTCATAGAACTTTGCAATGCATATTCATTTTTTGCGGTAATCACATCAATTACTGCCTCCGCCTGAGACAGATCCATCTTGCCGTTTAAGAAAGCTCTTTTGGTAAATTCTCCGGGTTCTGCAGGTCTTGCTCCGTTACGAAGTACGGTATCTAATACTCGTTTTACCACATAAACGCCACCGTGACAATTGATTTCTACCGTATCCTCACCGGTAAATGTTCTTGGAT
This sequence comes from Schaedlerella sp., assembly GCA_052272205.1. GTDB lineage: Bacteria > Bacillota > Clostridia > Lachnospirales > Lachnospiraceae > Schaedlerella. Next base: position 12,312 of record DAVZKO010000024.1, read on the forward strand.
TCCGCATAATACTGACCAATACTTCATCGATCGTCTCTTCTCCGTCTACAATATATCCATAGTGAATCGTATGTGACTGCACTTTTGACAGCACTTCTTTTCCCTTATATATTTTATCAATTACCTGAAATGCATCCTCTCCACTGATTCTTATAATCCCGATTCCGGAGTTCGACATTCCCGTAGAAATCGCTGCAATCGTCTCTTTACTATACATCGCAATTCTCCTCTTAATACAAAAGAAACGATTCACACTTCACGAAAATTCTCCATGAAGTGTGAACCGTCCTCTATTACCTACATCACTATTTCTTCAATGTGACAACTACTTTTCTATAAGGTTCTTCCCCTTCACTGTGTGTTGTTACATAAGCATCATTCTGAAGTGCAGAATGGATAATTCTTCTCTCATAAGGATTCATCGGCTCTAATGCTACAGGTCTTCTATTTCTCTTCACCTTATGTGCAATATTTTTTGCAAGGTGTTTCAAAGTCTCTTCTCTTCTTGCACGATAGTTTTCTGTATCAAGTTTTACTCTTACATAACCGCTCTGATGTTTGTTCGCAACACGGTTCGCAAGGTACTGCAAAGAATCCAGTGTCTGACCACGTTTTCCAATCAGAATTCCCATATTTGGACCAATCATATTGACGCTGAGAGAACCATCTTCATCAATATCCAATGTAATCTCAACTTCCATATTCATCGCTTTCAATGTATCCTTCAAAAATGCAGCAACAGCTTCTTTTGTCTCATCTGTCACTTCTGCAAGCTCTACTTCTCTCTTCACAGGAGCTGCCTTTTTGATTTCTTCATTCTTTGCGACTTTTTCTGTATTCTGCTTTGGCTCTTCATCGTGTTCGATCTCAGCTTTCACTTCTTCAACAATCGCTTCTTCGGCTTTTACTTCTTCCTCAGCTACCTGCTGAATCTCTTTCTTAACTTCCTCGACAATCTCAGACTCCTGCTTCTCTTCCACTTTTCTTCTGGCCTCGATTACAGCCTGTTTCATACCGATTCCCAAAAATCCGGCACTGCCCTTTTCAATTACTTCATATTCAAGTTTATCACTTGTAATTCCGAGCTGAATGGATGCTTCTGTAATTGCATCTTCAACTGTCTTTGCTGAAACTCTGATACTACCGTTCATCCCGAATCCATCCTTTCTTCAACGATTTGATCTACAAATCATTGCCCTGCTTATTTCTCATTCTTATTATCGCCAGAATTACTGCTATTAAATCTGCTTACCATATTTGCTTTCGAAGCAAGACTTCCTGCTTTTGCGTTCTTGTTATAGTTTGCAGCTTTCTCCAGTTTTTCCTGTCTTTCTTTTTCAGACATGTTAGAATTTTTCTTATGCTCTACATTCTTTGTACTTGTAGTAGCCATTTTGTTTAATTCTTTTGCAGATGTACCTTTTTTCTCGCGTTTTTTTGCTGCTTTTTCCTGGTTCTCTTTAATCATATCATCCAGAGATTTTTTCTGTAAATATTTATTAATAGCAAGCTGCTGTACACATCTTACGATAGCACTGATTGCCCAGTACAGACCAAGACCTGCCGGGAGTGTAAATCCAAGAAATACTGAGAACAATGGCATTGTATAAGTCATTGTTTTCATAGATGCTGCCATCTGGTTATTGTCATCCATTGCTGCCTGTGGCTGAAGTTTTACACTGATAAACTGTGCAAGACCTGCCATAACAGGGATGATCACTGCCATGATAATTCCTGCAATTGAAAATGGATGCAGAGAACTTGTCAGCATTGTCATTGGTGTTTCACCAATATTGATTCCCAGGAAGTTGTTCAAATGTCCCATTGTCTGTGTTGTAGACTCTACAACGCTCTGAATGGACGGCATCTTATCAACCAATGTATTCCATGTAGAATCCTGGAATTTGTAAAGTACCTGAACCAATGTATCTGCTTTTGAATAATCATATGATGAAGCACTCATAAGTACCGGTTTTGCGGAACCAATCGTCTCCATAATTTTCTGGAATCCATCGACCTGCATAATCTGGTTAACAACCGGCATATATGCATCTTTTACACCATCAACATACTTTGGAATATTCTGAATAACAGGATATAATGCAAACAAAATCGGCATCTGGATCAACATCGGCAGACATCCACCTGTTGGAGATACTCCGTATTTTTCATACACGATCTGCATTTCTTCCTGCTGTTTTAACATGGAAGCCTGATCTTTTTTATTTGCATATTTTTTCTGAATTTTCTGAATTTCCGGGTTCATTACAGCCGACATCTTAGACCACTTCTGCTGTTTTACAGTAAGTGGAATCATCAGCGTATAAATAATAATTGTAAATATAATGATACACACACCGATATTCTGTACGCCGAATACCCCATCCATAACATTATAAATTCCATTCATCAATTTACCTAACAACCATGCAATCTGATGAATGATTGGCCAGTCACCATAACCGGCAGCCAACACTCCGTACATATCTTCTCCTCCTTAAGGTACCGGATCATATCCGCCTTTTGCAAATGGGTTGCAACGCAAAATCCTCCATGCAGTCAACAGTCCGCCTTTTAATACTCCATACTTTTCAATTGCCTCAATCCCATATTGAGAACAGGTCGGAGTATAGATACAATGATATCTCATCTTCATAGGTGAAAGATATTTCTGATATAATCGAATCAAACCGATACAAATCTTCTTCATCTGCGTCACTTTCCTCTTATTTTTCACTATTTGAATTCATTTTCCAATGAAAATAAATCTACTTATCAGCTCAAATAGCTGTATATATTTTATGAAGCCTTCCCAAATGGATGAGTGCACTTTCCATTTCTTTGTACGTGATATCTTTCGCACTCTGTCTTGCAATTACAACTAAATCATATCCACTTTGGAAATATTCTTCTTGAAGTCGATAGCTTTCTCTTATCAATCTCGTAAGGTGGTGTCTCACAACACTGTTCCCTACTTTTTTACTTACTGAAATTCCAATTCGGTTTCTCTGTGTCTCATTTTTCATAACATAGAGAACCAGATACTTATTCGCATAAGACTTTCCCTGTCTGTAAACAGTCTGAAAATCCTTATTCTTTTTCAAAGATTCGGAAAATTTCATAGTTATTTCCTTTTCAAATTAAAGTCCTCATATACTTTAAGCATATATCTTCTAAAAATAAATCCGTATAGAAGAAAAGGCCACAAAAATGCGGCCTAAGCTGATAACTGTTTTCTTCCTTTTGCTCTTCTGGCAGCTAATACTTTTCTTCCGCCTGCTGTGCTCATTCTTGCTCTAAATCCGTGAACTTTAGCTCTAGATCTTTTCTTTGGCTGAAATGTCATTTTCATTATAAATACACCTCCCTTTGTGTGATATAATCCCTCAGGAATTTAAAAATTACCCTGATAATATCAAGTTCATCACTATAGTATAGTATATAGTTTCTACAGTTCCCGTTCTTTCTTATATATAAATCCAGAAAGACACTGCTCTTAATTATATTCAAAAAAACGCTCTAAGTCAAGCAAATCCTGCTATATTTCTCGCTTTCTTTAAAATATTTTCCATTTTTTTCGTTATCCACATTTGTGGAAAACTCTGTTTTTACATAGTTCTGCTACTTGTGGTGGATACTCGCCCCAATATCTTGTGTTTTTAAAAGAGTTATCCACGATTTTTCACAAAGTTATTCACCCCGTGTGGATAACTTTGTGAATTTCTGTGAAAAACCTGTGTATAACTATAAAATAACTTGTTGAAAAAAATTTTTTTCACACAAAAACTCTCATTTTTCAACTTTTTTCACGTGTTGAAAGTGTTTATAGGAGTTATCCACATCATTTTTCATTGCTTATGTGAATATTTTGATGTACACTATAAAAGTAAAAGTCTCTCTATAATGGGATTAGTATATGGATTAGGAGTACAATTGATGAACATCGTAGAAAAAAATTGGGAGCAAATCCTGAATAAGATGAAATTAGAGTACTGTTCATCGAATATTTCATACAATACGTGGATTGCGCCACTGACTGTTTATGAAGTTACGGATGATACGGTATACATTCTTGTGAAATTGAAAGCAAGTTTGGAACATATTGAAGATAAATATCTTCTACCTTTTAAAGTCTGCATCGCAGAAGTGACCGGTACGGAATATGAGGTCTCTTTTGTTACCGAAGACAGTATTATTATTAAGAAAAAAAAGGAAACAACGACCAAAAAACAGCAATCGAACGCTATTTTCGAGAATGCAAACTTAAATCCTCGATATACATTCGATACTTTTGTCGTAGGAAGCAACAACAATTTTGCACACGCAGCTTCCCTTGCAGTAGCGGAATCACCGGGTGAGATCTACAACCCGCTCTTCTTATATGGAGGTGTTGGACTTGGAAAAACCCATTTGATGCACTCTATTGCACATTTTATATTGGAAAATGACCCATCAAAAAAAGTTCTTTATGTAACCAGTGAAACATTTACAAACGAACTGATTGATGCATTGAAAGTCGGTAAAAACGGAAACGAACTGGCAATGACCACCTTCCGTGAAAAATATAGAAATAACGACGTACTTTTAATCGATGATATCCAATTTATTATAGGAAAAGAAAGTACACAGGAAGAATTTTTCCATACTTTTAACCATTTACACGTAGCTGGAAAACAGATCATTATCTCCAGTGATAAGCCGCCAAAAGACATTGAAACTTTGGAGGCTCGTTTGCGTACCCGTTTTGAATGGGGCTTAATTGCGGATATCTCCTCTCCTGATTACGAAACCCGAATGGCAATTCTTCGCAAAAAAGAGGAATTGGATGGTTTGGAGCGTTACCATATTCCGGATGATGTTATGCAATATATCGCAAACAACGTAAAATCCAACATTCGAGAACTGGAAGGTTCATTAAATAAACTGATTGCTCTGGCAAACCTTGAGAAAAAAGATATTGATATTCCATTGGCGGCCGAAGCACTCAAAGACATTGTATCTCCTGATAATAATAGAGAAATTACTCCGGAACTGATTATTGATGTTGTTTCTGAACACTTTAATGTACCTGTTGCGGAGATTAAAGGTAAAAAACGTAACGCAGAGATTGTACTTCCGCGTCAAATTGTCATGTATCTTTGCCGTTGTATGACCGATACTCCACTAAAAGCGATCGGAGCGATCCTTGGAGGCAAAGATCACGCTTCTATCAGTCATGGTGTTAAGAAAATCGAACACGATATTACCACCGATGAAGCGTTAAATAATACCATTAACATTATTAAAAAGAAGATAAATCCCGTATAAATGTGAATAACTATGTTAAAACTCTGTGGATAAGCCGTGGAAAGTAAAAGTTATGTGGATAACGCGATTTTTTTATCCCCAATCACTTTCCCTCTTATCCCGAAGAATTCAACATAGTTATCAAAGTGGCTCAGCCCTTGATTTTCAAGGCTTGAGAGTAGTTATTCACTTATCCACACCCCCTACGACGATTACGGCGGAAAAGTTTTATTTATAAATACATAAAAACACACGAGGAAAGTTTTATCCACACTTCCACGAAAGGAGCACTCAACATGAAAATTATATGCAGCAAATCAAATCTCGTTAAAGGAGTTGGAATTGTATCAAAGGCAGTACCCTCAAAAACAACAATGCCAATTCTGGAATGTATTCTGATTGATGCATCTATGGATGTTATAAAATTAACAGCTAATGATATGGAACTGGGAATCGAAACTCGCATTGAAGGTGAGATCATTGAACATGGAATTATTGCTTTGAATGCAAAGATTTTTTCTGAGATTGTTCGAAAACTTCCGGATAGTGACGTAGTTATTGAAGTTGAATCTGATAATCAGACATTAATCACTTGTGAAAAAGCAAAATTCAATATTGCTGCTCAATCTGGAGAAGATTTTTCTTATTTACCGGCAATCGAAAAAGAAGATTCCATCACAATTTCTGAATTTACACTGAAAGAAGTGATTCGCCAGACGATTTTTTCTATCGCTGATAACGATACGAACAAGATGATGACTGGTGAACTTTTTGAAATTCGTGATAATTTACTGAAAGTTGTTTCTTTAGACGGACATAGAATTTCTATTCGTAACATCGAATTGAAAGATTCTTATGGTCCGCGCAAAGTCATTGTTCCTGGAAAAACACTTCAGGAAATCAGCAAAATTATCGGTGGAGAATCCGAATCTGAAGTAGAAATTTCGTTTACACAGAACCATGTTGTCTTCGAATTTGGTAATACTTTGGTCGTTTCACGACTGATCGAGGGAGAATATTTCCGAATCGAACAAATGTTGTCCAGTGATTATGAGACAAAAGTAACTATAAACAAGCGTGAACTTTTGGATTGTATCGACCGAGCAACTTTGTTGATAAAAGAAGGGGACAAGAAACCAATTATTATCAACATTGGGGATGGATCAATGGAGTTAAAGATCAAATCTCAGATAGGTTCGATGGATGAAGAAATCTTAATTTCGAAAGAAGGAAAGGATCTCTTGATTGGATTTAATCCAAAATTCTTAATTGATGCACTTCGAGTTATTGAGGATGAAGAAGTGGATTTGTATTTTATGAATGCAAAAGCTCCTTGCTTTATCAAAGACGAACAGCAATCTTATATTTATTTAATTTTGCCGGTAAACTTTAACGCAGTAGCATAAAAAGTATGAATACAGAAAATGTATAATTATGCATTTTCTGTATTATATAAATTTTCTGACAATTTCAAAACAATGAAATGTATTATATCAAGACACAATTAAATGAATTGTGCGAAAGGAATAACGATGGAAACAATTAAAATCAGACAAAACGAAGAATTCATTAAACTTGGACAGGCATTGAAGGCTGTCGGAGCAGTGGAGTCCGGTGTAGAAGCAAAAGAAGTTGTTCAAAACGGGTTGGTATCTGTCAATGGTGAGATTGATACGAGACGTGGAAGAAAGTTATATGACGGAGATATGGTCGAATTTGACGGTATTCAAATAAAAATTGAAAAATAATGCAAAAGCGTGTAAAATGGTTACATACCTATACGCTTGGAACGTTAGGAAAAAAGTATGATAATTAAGTCATTAAAGCTTAAAAATTATAGAAACTACGAATTGTTGAACATGGCGTTTGATTCCAGAACCAATATTTTGTATGGGGACAATGCTCAGGGAAAGACCAATATTCTCGAGGCATTGTATTTGTCTGGAACAACCAAATCCCACAGAGGAACAAAAGACAGAGATATGATTCAATTTGGACAGGAGGAGTCTCACATAGAGACGATTGTCGAGAAACATGGAGTAGATTTTCAAATCGATATGCATTTGAAAAAGAACAGTCCAAAAGGAATTGCAGTCAACAAAATACCGATTCGGAAAGCAAGTGAATTATTTGGTCTGATTCATTTTGTGTTTTTCTCACCGGAGGATCTGAATATCATAAAAGAAGGTCCTGCTGGAAGAAGAAGATTTGTTGATTTGGAATTATCACAGTTGGACAAAGTGTATTTGAATAATCTGTCGAATTATAACCGTACAGTCAATCAGCGTAATTCGTTACTCAAAGAAATCAGCTATCAGGAACATCTGATCGATACGTTGGATATATGGGATATGCAATTGATTGAATACGGGACGAAAGTGATTGAAGCCAGAAAAAGATTCATAGAACAGGTGAATGATATTATTTCGGACATCCATTACAGGTTAACGGGCGGAAGAGAAACCATCACTTTGTCCTATGAATCTTCTATTGGGGAGATGTCGCTGGAAGAGGCTGTCAAGAAGAATCGGAACCGGGATATTAAGTTTAAAAGTACTTCTGCCGGTCCCCATCGTGATGATGTCTGTTTTCGAACAGACGGAATTGACATTCGCAAATTCGGTTCCCAGGGACAGCAGCGAACAGCAGCGTTATCTTTGAAATTATCGGAGATTGAGCTGGTGCGTATGTTGATCAAAGATACGCCGATTTTATTATTGGATGATGTATTGTCTGAACTCGACAAACATAGGCAAAACTATTTATTGGATAGTATTCACGATATACAGACTATCATTACCTGTACTGGGTTAGATGAGTTTGTAAATCACAGGTTTTCTATAAACAAAATATTTCATGTGGAGCATGGAACGGTAGCAAAAGAAAATTAGGAGGTTTTTAGATGGGTGCAACAGGTACAGAATTTGACGCTGAATATGGAGCGGATCAAATCCAGATTTTGGAAGGATTGGAAGCGGTTCGAAAAAGACCGGGTATGTACATCGGCAGCACCTCGGTGAGAGGACTTCATCATCTGGTATATGAGATTGTCGACAACTCTGTTGACGAGGCACTTGCAGGATATTGTGATACAATTACAGTTACGATCAACAAGGAGAATTCCATTACTGTTGTCGATAACGGACGTGGAATTCCGGTTGGTATTAATCACAAGACAGGACTTCCGGCGGTAGAAGTTGTATTTACGGTACTTCATGCCGGCGGTAAATTCGGTGGCGGAGGATACAAGGTATCCGGTGGTCTGCATGGTGTAGGAGCTTCGGTTGTAAATGCACTTTCCGAATGGCTGGAAGTAGAAATTTATCATGAAGGCAAGATTTACAAACAGCGTTATGAACGCGGTAAAGTTATTTATAAATTAAAAGTGATTGGGGAATGTGATCCGGAATTGTCAGGAACAAAAGTAACATTCCTGCCTGATAAAGAGATCTTTGAGGAGACTGTATTTGATTTTGATACGTTGAAACAGCGTTTCCGTGAGATGGCATTTTTGACAAAAGGATTGAAGATCATTCTTCGTGATGAGCGAGAAGAAGAATTGATTGAGCGTACATTCCACTACGAAGGTGGTATCAAAGAATTCGTTACTTACCTGAACAAGAGCAAGACGGCACTGTATGATCAGATTATCTACTGCGAAGGTATGAAAGATAATGTGTACGTGGAAGTTGCGATGCAGCATAACGACTCTTACAGTGACAACACATACGGATTTGTCAATAATATTACGACTCCGGAAGGCGGAACTCATGTTGTCGGATTCCGTAATGCGTTGACAAAGACATTTAACGATTATGCAAGAAAAAATAAATTACTCAAAGACAGTGAACCAAACCTGACCGGAGAAGATATCCGAGAAGGTCTGACGGCAATTATCAGTGTAAAAATTGAGGATCCGCAGTTCGAGGGACAGACAAAGCAGAAATTAGGTAATAGCGAGGCGAGAGGTGCGGTAGACAATATCGTAAGTACTCAGCTCGGTATCTTCTTAGAGCAGAATCCGGCAGTCGGTAAGATGACAGTTGAGAAGTCTGTAATGGCACAGCGTGCGAGAGAAGCTGCCAGAAAAGCAAGAGATCTGACAAGAAGAAAATCAGCGCTGGAAGGAATGTCTCTTCCGGGAAAACTGGCAGATTGTTCAGATAAAGACCCGGTTAACTGCGAGATTTACATCGTTGAGGGAGATTCCGCCGGCGGATCTGCCAAGACGGCGAGAGACAGAGCAACTCAGGCAATTCTGCCTTTGCGTGGTAAGATTTTGAACGTAGAGAAAGCACGTCTGGATAAGATTTATGCAAATGCGGAGATCAAAGCGATGATCACAGCATTTGGAACCGGTATTCATGATGACTTTGATATCAGCAAACTGCGTTATCACAAAATCATTATCATGACCGATGCCGATGTGGATGGAGCACATATCAGTACATTGCTGTTGACATTCCTGTATCGTTTCATGCCGGAATTGATCAAACAGGGCTATGTATATCTGGCACAGCCGCCATTGTATAAACTGGAGAAGAATAAAAAAGTCTGGTATGCGTATAGCGACGAAGAATTGAATGAGATCCTTGCTGAAGTAGGACGAGACGGTAACAATAAGATTCAGCGTTACAAAGGTCTTGGAGAGATGGATGCAGAACAATTGTGGGATACAACTATGGATCCGGAACATCGTGTACTGCTCAGAGTTACAATGGATGATGAGACATCATCGGAACTTGATTTGACATTTACGACTTTGATGGGCGATAAGGTTGAACCAAGACGTGAGTTCATCGAAGAGAATGCAAAATTCGTCAAAAACTTAGATATCTAACAGAAGGAGATAAACGATGGAAGATAATATTTTTGATAAAGTTCATGAAGTCGATCTGAAAAAGACGATGGAGACGTCTTACATTGACTATGCTATGAGCGTTATTGCCGCACGTGCGCTTCCGGATGTAAGAGATGGATTGAAACCGGTACAGCGAAGAATTCTGTACTCTATGATCGAGTTGAATAATGGTCCGGATAAGCCGCATCGTAAATGTGCACGTATCGTCGGTGATACGATGGGTAAATATCACCCGCATGGTGATAGCTCTATATATGGCGCATTGGTAAATCTGGCACAGGAATGGTCTACGAGATATCCGCTGGTAGACGGACATGGAAACTTTGGTTCTGTGGATGGTGACGGTGCTGCTGCCATGCGATATACAGAGGCTCGTCTGAGCAGGATTTCCATGGAGATGACAGCCGATATCAACAAAGATACGGTTGATTTCATGCCAAACTTTGATGAGACAGAGAAAGAACCGGCTGTACTGCCGTCCAGATTCCCGAACCTTTTGGTAAATGGAACATCTGGTATCGCCGTAGGTATGGCAACCAATATACCACCACACAACCTTCGTGAGGTGATTAGCGCCGTTGTAAGAATTATCGACGACCAGATCGAAGACAAACCGGAGACAACGATGGAAGAGATCCTTGAGATTGTCAAAGGACCGGATTTCCCGACCGGAGCAGAGATTCTTGGAACAAAAGGAATCGAAGAGTCTTATCGTACAGGACGCGGCAAGATCCGTGTGCGTGCGATTTCCAATATTGAACCAATGCAGAACGGAAAGAACCGAATTGTAGTAACTGAGCTTCCGTTCATGGTTAATAAAGCCAGACTGATTGAAAAAATCGCGGAGCTGGTAAGAGATAAAAAGATTGACGGAATCACAGATTTGAGCGACCAGTCAAGTAGAGAGGGTATGCGAATCTGTATCGAGCTGCGTCGTGATGTGAATCCGAATATTATCCTGAATCAGTTATACAAACATACACAGTTACAGGATACATTTGGTGTGATCATGCTTGCGCTGGTTAATAATCAGCCGAAAGTTATGAATCTGCTTGAGATGCTCAATTACTATCTGCAGCATCAGGAAGAGGTCGTTACAAGAAGAACCAAATACGACCTGAACAAAGCAGAGGAGCGAGCACATATTTTACAGGGATTATTGATTGCTTTGGATAACATTGACGAAGTAATCCGTATTATCCGTGCTTCTAAAAATGTGCAGGAAGCGAAAGCTGAGTTGATGCAGAAGTTCGAACTGACAGATGTACAGGCTCAGGCTATCGTAGATATGCGTCTGCGTGCTTTGACAGGTTTGGAACGCGAAAAACTTGAAAATGAATATGCAGAACTCATGAAAAAAATCGAAGAATACAGAGCCATTCTGGGAGATAGAAAGCTGCTCCTCGGAGTTATCAAAAAAGAGATTCTTGTAATTTCTGAAAAATATGGTGACGACAGAAGAACACAGATTGGCTATGATGAATATGATATCTCGATGGAAGATATGATTCCGAGACAGGATGTTGTCATCACAATGACAAAACTGGGTTACATCAAACGTATGACAATTGATAACTTCAAGAGTCAGAATCGTGGCGGTAAAGGAATCAAAGGTATGCAGAAGCTGGATGACGATTATATCCAGGAGTTATTCATGACTTCTACACACGACTATATCATGTTCTTTACCAATACCGGACGTGTATATCGTCTCAAAGGATATGAGATTCCAGAGGCTTCCAGAACATCCAGAGGTACAGCCATTATTAACATGCTGCAACTGATGCCGGAAGAAAAGATTACAGCGATGATTCCAATCAAGGCTTACGATGACAATCTGTGCCTGTTTATGGCAACAGAGCAGGGATTGGTTAAGAAGACTCCGCTCAGAGAATATGTCAATGTTCGTAAGAAAGGTCTTGCTGCAATTACATTGCGCGATGATGATCAGTTGATTGAAGTAAAAATTACAGACAACGAAAAAGACATTATTCTTGTAACAAAATATGGTCAGTGTATCCGTTTCGATGAGAAAGATGTCCGTACAACAGGAAGAACTTCCATGGGAGTACGTGGTATCAACTTAAGCGACGGGGATGTTGTAATCGGTATGCAGGTAGATACACAGGGTGACTGTCTGCTGATCGTATCTGAAAAAGGTATGGGTAAACGTACCGCTATGGGCGAATTTACTGCACAGAATCGTGGCGGTAAAGGTGTGAAGTGCTATAAGATTACAGAAAAGACAGGTAATGTTGTCGGTATGAAGGCTGTAAGCGAAGATGATGAGATCATGATGATCAACAGTGACGGAATCATTATCCGTATGGCATGCGATACAATTTCCAAGTATGGAAGAATCACTTCCGGTGTGAAACTGATCAATCTGAAAGACGATGAAACGGTAGTAAGCATCGCGAAAGTACGCAGAACTTCTGCAGAAATCGATGGTGAAGAGGTAGAGATTTCCGAGGAAGAACCGACACAGGAAGAAGAAAATTAAAAAATGTATTGACAAATCAAAAGATTTGTACTAAATTGTGTGTATATTCTTAAACCGTTGAGAAAGAGGAGTAAGCTTTTCATCAACATCGCAGAGAGCAGCAGGTGGTGGGATTGCTGTATGAAGAGAATTGCTGAATGGACTTTCGAGGGCAGCCTGAAATGTAGAACATAACAGAGTAGGCGTTGTCGGGAACCAAACCCGTTATCAATGAGGAGCGTATGACAGTACGTGGAAAGTGGACGATTCGTCAATTTGAGTGGTACCGCGATAATAATACATGATATTATTAGCGTCTCAAGCATAAGGCTTGGGGCGCTTTTCTTTATTTCACGAGAAATAAAAACCCTCAATCTTTCCTAAAATGTCAAGATTAAAATCAAATCAAAAGGAGAGAACAAATTATGAAAAAGAAAGTATTAGCAGTTGTATTGGGAATGAGCATGGTGGTAGCAATGATGACAGGATGTGGAACATCCAAAGATTCTTCAGATACTGCGAACAGTGATGAGAAGACATACACAATCGGAATCAGCCAGTTTGCAGAGCATGGTTCTCTGGATAACTGCCGTGAAGGTTTTATTGAAGGACTGAAAGAAGAGGGAATCGAAGAAGGAAAGAATTTAAAAATCGTGACAAATAATGCCGATGCAGATACAGGAACAGCATCTCAGATTGCAGATCAGTTCGTATCCGACAAAGTTGATATGATCTGTGCAATTGCTACACCAAGTGCACAGGCAGCATACAATGCAGCAATGGAAACAGACATCCCGGTTGTTTACACAGCAGTTACAAATCCGGTGGCAGCAGAACTTGCAAACGATGACAAATCACCGGTTGGAAATGTAACAGGAACAAGCGATGAACTTCCTGTAGAAGCACAGTTGAAAATGATTCGTGAGATTATGCCGGATGCAAAAACAATCGGTATTCTCTACACAACAAGCGAAGCAAACTCTGTATACAGCATTGAGCAGTATGAGAAATTAGCTGATAAATACGGATTCACAATTGAAAAAACAGGTATCACAAATACATCCGAGATTCAGCTTGCAGCATCTGACTTACTTGGAAAAGTTGATTGCCTTACAAACCTGACAGACAACACTGTTGTAAGTGCACTTCCTACAATTCTTGGTCTTGCAAATGAAAAAGGAATTCCGGTATTCGGAAGTGAAATCGAACAGGTTAAAATCGGATGCCTGGCAGCAGAAGGAATTGAGTATACACAGCTTGGAAAAGACACAGGTAAAATGGCAGCTAAGATCCTGAAAGGTGAAGCAGATGCATCAGAAATGGATTATGAACTGATTACAGAGAGCAGCCTTTACGTAAATGAAAAAGTAGCAGAAAATCTTGGAATCACAGTACCGGATACTATGAAAGACAGAGCAGTAGAATCCTTCACAGAGATTTCAGAAAATTAAAAACAAAAAGAAAAAGTTCCTGTTCAAAGAAAAAACTGCGAGCAGGAACGATTTTTAAACTGGTAAGGTAGAGAGGATAACAGATATGGATTTTTTGATCAGTGTATTAGAACAAGGCATGATATATGGAATCATGGCACTTGGCGTATATATCACATATAAGATTCTGGATTTTCCAGATTTGGGGGTAGACGGAACATTTCCAATGGGAGCGGCTGTCACTGCGGCATTGTTAAAAGCCGGTGTCAATCCATATCTGACACTGCTTATTGCATTTGCAGCAGGAGTACTTGCAGGAATCTGCACCGGTTTGATTCACGTGAAGTTTAAAGTAAGAGACTTGCTTTCCGGTATTATCATGATGACCGGATTATATACCATCAATCTGTATATCGCAGGAACAAATAATGTACCATTATTTTCCTGCAACACCATTTTCAGAAATGAAATGACGAAAAAATTATTTGGAAATCAGGTTCCGGCATGGATGGATATTGTAATTATTCTTGTACTTGTACTGATTTGCAAAATCCTAATGGATTTGTACATGAAAACACAGTCCGGATATCTGCTTCGTGCAGTCGGAGATAATGACGTAATCGTAACATCTCTTGCAAAAGATAAGGGAAATGTTAAGATCCTTGGTCTTGCAATCTCCAATGGACTGGTTGCCTTAAGCGGATGTGTATTTGCACAACAGTCAAAAGTATTTGATATTTCCATGGGAACCGGAGCACTTGTTATCGGTCTTGCCAGTGTTATCATCGGAATGAGTTTCTTTAAGAAAATGTCATTCGTAAAATCGACAACAGCAGTCATTGTCGGTTCTATCTTTTATAAATTATGCGTAGCTCTTGCACTGAAATTTGCAGGAGCGACAGCGACAAAATTAGTTACAGCAATCTTATTCCTTGTAATTTTGGTTGTCAGTGTAGACAGAAAGAAGAAGGTGAAAATCAATGCTTGAGTTAAAAAACATTCATAAATTTTATAATCACGGAACCATCAACGAGATGTGTTTGTTTGAAAATTTCAACTTAAAAATTGATGATGGCCAGTTTGTTTCTGTAGTCGGAAGTAACGGTTCAGGAAAAACATCTATGCTGAACTTAATTTGCGGAAGTATTCCACTTGATTCCGGAAGCATTATTATTGATGGCAAAGACATTTCAAAAGAGAAAGAATTTAAACGTAATCAGTACATCGGACGTGTGTTTCAGAATACAGCAATGGGAACCTGTCCAAGTATGACCATTGCCGAGAATATGGCGTTGGCAGATAATAAAGGCAAGATGTACGGACTTCGCATGGGTAAGAATAAGACTCGTATGAATTATTATCGTGAACAGTTAAGCCAGTTAGGGCTTGGACTGGAAGATAAGATGGATGTAAAAGTCGGAGTGTTATCCGGCGGACAGCGTCAGGCTATGGCTCTTTTGATGGCCACGCTTACACCAATCCGCTTCCTGATCCTAGACGAACATACAGCAGCACTGGATCCCAAAACAGCCGATCTGATCATGGAGTTGACGGATAAAGTTGTAAAAGAGAAGCATTTGACAACAATCATGGTAACACATAACCTTCGATATGCAGTAGAATACGGTGATCGATTGTTGATGCTGCATCAGGGAAAAGCAGTTATGGATTATGCAGGTGAGGAAAAACAGAAAATAGAGATAGATGATATTCTTGGTAAATTCAATGAGATCAGTATTGAGTGTGGAAACTAGGAATAACAGGGATGAGCAGACAAACGATGTATGCTCGTCCTTTTTTCTTGCGAACAGGATTAGAGTAGTAGTATGATAGTAATAAAAGTAAAGTGATCAGGAGGAGCTATGGTGCGTACGATAAATGTAAATGAAATCACGAAAAATATAAAGGAAATGTGTATTGAAGCCAATCATTATCTGTCACCTGATATGGACAAGGCAATGAAAGAGGCAGAGCAGACAGAAAAATCTCCACTCGGAAAACAAATTTTGGGACAGTTGCAGGAAAACTTAAAAATAGCAGCAGAAGATATGATTCCGATTTGTCAGGATACAGGAATGGCAGTGATATTTCTTGAGATTGGTCAGGATGTGCATTTTGAAGGAGGATTGCTTGAAGATGCAGTCAATGAAGGGGTACGACAGGGCTATGTAGATGGATACTTAAGAAAATCTGTTGTGAAAGACCCATTGATTCGTGAAAATACGAAAGATAATACACCGGCAATCCTGCATACGAGAATTGTTGCAGGAGATAGGGTGAAAATCAAAGTTGCACCAAAAGGGTTTGGAAGTGAAAATATGAGCAGAGTGTTCATGTTGAAGCCAGCAGAAGGAATTGAAGGGGTAAAAGATGCAATTCTTACAGCAGTAAAAGATGCAGGCCCAAATGCCTGTCCTCCGATGGTAGTCGGTGTCGGTATTGGTGGTACATTTGAAAAATGTGCATTGATGGCAAAAGAGGCATTGACTCGTGAAGTAGGAACACATTCGGATATTCCATATGTCAAAGAGATGGAAGAAGAGTTATTGGAAAGAATCAATGGCCTTGGTATCGGTCCTGGAGGACTCGGCGGAACAACAACAGCGTTGGCTGTTAATATTAACACATATCCGACTCATATAGCAGGACTTCCGGTTGGAGTAAATATTTGTTGCCATGTGAACAGACATGCAATTCGAGAGATTTAAATTAGGTTGTTTATTGAGAAAGCTTTGAATCAAATATTACAATCCAATTCAGAGATAGTGGTTTATATATAAAATGTCATATCGGTAAGAATTGAGATTAAGATAACAGGAAAGGATATAAAAAATGGACAGACATATAACAGCTCCGATTACAAAAGAAGTTGCAAGAACATTAAAATCAGGGGATTATGTATATATAACCGGTACAATTTATACAGCACGTGATGCTGCACATAAGAGAATGTATGAAATTCTGGAGAAAGGCGGAGAGCTTCCGATTGATATCAAAGAACAGATGATTTATTATATGGGACCGTCACCGGCAAGAGAAGGAAGACCGATAGGATCAGCAGGTCCTACAACAGCAAGCCGTATGGACAAATACGCTCCGCAGTTATTAGACCTTGGACAGGGGGCCATGATAGGAAAGGGAAAACGTTCACAGGCAGTTATCGATGCAATTGTCAGAAATGACGCAGTATATTTTGCGGCAGTGGGCGGCGCAGGAGCGTTGTTATCAAAATGTATCACAAGTTCTGAAGTGGTTGCATATGAAGATCTGGGAACTGAGGCAATTCGCAAATTAACAGTAGAAAATCTTCCGGTTATTGTTGTAATCGACAGTGAAGGTAATAATCTGTATGAAACAGCAGTGCAGCAGTATCGTACAGAGGAATAGTAGAAGATTATAAAAAAGTAAAAAACTTTAAAAAAACACGTTGACAAGTGCAGAATCCTCTTGTATAATAAATTCTGCGCTGTTGCGTAGAACTAAATAATCCTATGGTATATAGGTGTTATTCAGTGTCCGGAGAAATACTCAAGAGGCTGAAGAGGCGCCCCTGCTAAGGGTGTAGGTCGGGTGACCGGCGCGAGGGTTCAAATCCCTCTTTCTCCGTTAGATACAAGAAGTTGTATCGAGATAATATCAAACTTGAAAATGTGAAAAAACATGTTGACAAGTAAGAAAATACATGATATTATATTCTAGCTGTCGTAAAACAGATTTGGGAAAATCAAAAAACGACAAAGAAAAATAAAAAAGTTGTTGACAAACGACAAAAGATGTGATAATCTATTAAAGCTGTCGCTTGAAACGGCAACAACACAGAACATTG
>DAVZKO010000025.1:0-29158 GCA_052272205.1 Schaedlerella sp.
AACAGATAGGAACGGTCGAATGATTTAGGTTCAAAAATTACTGGAAGTTAACAATTACAAAATCAAGGTCAGGATTGAAGCGGTGAATAAAATAGTGATATACTATGATGGTGGTTTAATAGGAAGGGATACCAAAATTTGAATAATGATAATCAAGACGTATTGCCGAAAGAGACAGAACTGTGGATTATGGTGCATTCATTAAATGCAATAAAGAGAAAAAATATTCCACTATGTGAAGGTGTTTCCAAATCACTGGAATATTTAGAGATTTTTTATGAGTCTACAAAGGATAAATGGTATATAGATGTAGCTATATTGGAGATAAAGGCATTTCTTGTACTTGGCGGGGCATATTACAAAAACAGTGATCAATTTAATCGGTTTTTATCTTTAGAAGAAATTGAGCCAGAAGAGTTATTAAAACAATATGGTATAAAACATGTAAAGTTGAATAAGAGCCAAATAAAAGGCCTGATTCGCAAATGGATGCCTTCTAGAGAAAATCCAATGAGAATTTCGGAAGTTACGGATGACATAATGAAAAAAGTATTGACGAACCAAGTTGGGAGATATTTCTATTCCTATAAAAGAAATGGTGAAAAATTATTTGAGACCGATGTATATGAGTTGATTGTGGAAGAGAAGAACAGTTATTTTCATGACGTTAACAGAATGCAGTATTACTTATTGGATAAGAGGTAAAAGAACATGATACGAATTGCAGCTTTAGATGATGATAAAAACTGTATAAAAATTGAAAAGGAGCTTACAGAAAGATATCTTCAGAATGAAGAGTACGAATTTGAAGGATATACCAGTACAAGTAAGTTTTTGTTTTCTGTTGAAGAAAAAGAATATGATATTGTTTTACTTGATATGGAACTTCCAGAGGAAAATGGATTGCAGGTTGGAAAAAAGGTGAAGCAATATCATCCGGACTCGATAATTATATATATTACAAATTATGTTGAATATGCAGTAGAGGCATTTGAAGTAAATGCATTTCGCTATATACCTAAAAAGATATTAAAAGAAAAGTTGCCGCAGGCATATGAGGCGGTGTTAAGCAATCTACATATGAAGGAGAATAGATACTTTGTTGTGAAAAATAATTCCAAAATGGAGAAAATACAAGAAGATCAAATCTATTTTTTGAGAAAAGAAAAGAAATATGTATATATTATACATAAAATGGGACAGAACAAGATTCGGCTTACGTTGGACGAGGCAGCTGAGCGGCTAAAAGGAGAAGAATTTGTACGGATTGATCGGGGATGCATTGTAAACTTAAAACATATTATGTCATTGGAAAGACATCAAGTAAAAATGAGAGACGGAACAATGCTTCCGGTAAGCCAGCCACAATTAGCAAATGTAAAAAGAAGAATTAGTGAATATTGGAGTGAGCGATGATTAATAATACGATATATTGTCTGATTAGCTGGTTTACAATTGCTTTAAGTATTGTGATGTTTATGCATTTTTATCCAGAAAAGCGATGGAATAATAGAATGTTGGATATACTGATGTGGTGCATTTGGGGGCTTATGATAAGTGTTGAGGCATGGGATTCACAGCATGGATTTATTCCATGGATACAAATGGTGGTGTATGGAATCCTAAATGCAATTATCTTAAATATTTTTTATGTTTGTAAGTACAAAACGGCATTAATGTGGTTATGGTTTTACAATCTTTGTAGTGCTATATTTAAAATTCCGATATTGACTATTCGGGGAGTTTTAAACAATGAAGATTTGTATTATGCAAATGTGTTGGCGAGACGAGCAATTAGTGAATTAATTTGTTCCCTGTTTCTGTTAGGTATAGGTATATTTTTGTGCTTTAAGTATCGTGCACAGATTGCGAATATGTTGAAACAGTTGACAAAATTAAGAAGCAGAAGTTATGTTTTTTTGATTATAGAAAGTGTGATGTATGTAATTATAGTCAAGATGATGCATCTAGGAGAAGCACAGTTTGAACAAAAAGACCTGGTATTAAATATGATTACTGTGATGGGAATGACAGTAGGGATTATTCTCTGTTTACTTTATGTTGTATATATGCAAAGTAAGGATGAAAAAAACAATTTATTCATACAGCAGCAAATGCTTATCAAAGAAAACAAAATGATCAAGGACTATTGTAGACAAGATGCAAAACGATTTCATGATTTGAAACATACGTTTATGTATTTGCAGGAGTGCATAGAGAATCAAAAATATGACTTGGCAAAACAGTGTGTAGAAGAACATATTGAAGAAGTGAAAGTGCAACAACGGCAAGTTTGGACCGGAATAGAGGATATTGATTTCGTTTTGAATTATAAGTATCAACAGATGCAGCATCATAGTATAAAATTTGTGTTAAATGTAGAGGTGTATCAAACGCCCTGTATGTCAGGTGAAAACCTTATGATTGTATTAGGCAACATTTTGGATAATGCAATAGAGGCGGCAGAAAAATGTCCGGAGAATGAGAGGGAGATAGATATGACGATCAGGAATATAAATGAGATGTTTTTAATCCGGGTAAAGAATACGTGCCAAAAGAAGCCAAAGGAACAAAATAATAGATTTATGACAGAAAAGGACGACATGATTTACCATGGATGGGGGATTGAGAATGTTGAGAAAATTATAGAAGATGCGTATGGAAAACTTCAATATGAGTATGAAAACGGATGGTTTATTACAAATATTTTATTAAACGAGTAGGAAGGATGACTGAAATGAAACAGGAAAATTTAGAAAATTTATTATTCGAACTATCACAGGCAGAGAGTTTGGAAGGGCATTCTGAACAAGAAAACGAGGGGATATCAGTTGCAGATGGTGGGTTTTTAACTTTAATTTGTTGCTAAAATAAAGAAGGGAATGCTAATGTAATCACACAATTTTTTTATGCGGAGGGCATATGAACGATGAAACGTGGGAACGAATCCTAGGAAAAGAAATTTATTCAGAAATTAATCGAGACGAATGTAATAGGTTGCAAGAAAAACTGATGCAACAAAAAAATATCAGATTGTATCAGATATATGAACAAACGGAGACCTATTATTGGGGAAAATTAACTGTGGACAATTTTGATTTTTTTTATCGTTTTTTCTCTGCAGTGGCAATAAAATGGATAGAAGGAATCGAAGAATTTCAGGTAATAAGAAAAGCGGATTGTGAATGTTTGATTATTGAAAACATATACGAGCGCATTGTGAGAATCCCCATGAGGTGTTTAATCGCAGAGATAAATGATTGTAGGGAAAAAGGTATATTGTCTGGGGGAGATTCAAGTGAACAATACCAAAATTATAATGAAAAATTTCTGAAATCGCCGGACTATATAAAATCATTATGTCAAAAGTACCCGGAAATGTTAAGACTTCTTTTATTAAGGATCGAGCAGACGGTTTATTCAATTAAGGATATTATGCAAGCGTTTGAAAAGGATAAGGAAGAGTTAATCAATGTGTCGGGAAATCCGTCGAAAGATATGGTAATTCAAGGAATAAATCTAGGGATAGGAGATGTTCATACAAATGGAAAAGCGGTTGCAAGGGTTTATCTAAAGAATGGAAATACTCTGATGTATAAGCCGAGAAAAATACATAAAAATCAAATATATCAGAACTTAACAGAATGGTTTTACGAAGAAATGCATTTATTACACGAAGGGAGATGGAGTCTGACAAAAGAAGAGTATGGATGGGAGTGTTATGTAGAATCTCATGAATGCGCGAATAATATAGAAGTTCAGAATTTTTTTTATCGTTTAGGGATACAACTTTTTATATGTTATTTAACAGACACATCGGATGTCCATTGTGGGAATTTAATTGCGAATGGAGAATTTCCGGAGTTAATTGATTTAGAAACCGTTCCGGGAAATAATTCTTTTTCCGGTGAAATTGAATCAGAGGAAGTGATAGTTAGGCAGTTCCTAAGGGAATCAGTTATGCACATAGGTATACTGCCGATACCTTCATGGGGAAATAATACAGAACAAGGAAATCTCAATGTGATACATTCAGTAGAAACATGTACGACACCATTTAAATTGGCTATAGCTAAAAATTACAAATCATCAGAGATTAAAATTGTATACGAGCAGAGAAAAATGCAACTTCCGAATAGCCTTCCGATTTACAATAAAAAGATTGTTGATGCGACACATTTTATTGAAGAAATATGCGAAGGATTTTATGCAGCATATAATCTTGGATTGAAAAAGACGAGGGAAGTTATAAATTTATTTGCCCCTATTTATGCTGAAAGAAGCAGACATTTAATCAGGCACACACAACAATATGAAATGTATTTATCATTATCATTGTCGCCGGAATTTATGAAGAGTACTTTGGACAGGATATACTTGTTTCATATTTTAAAGAAAAGGGTTATTTCGGATAGAAAATATATCAAGTTATTCACGTATGAATTGGAGTCCTTGATGAATCTTGAAGTACCAATTTATTATTTTGATGGGAACAGTAATGATTTGATTGCTGGTGACAAGACATTTTATAAAAAGTTCTTTATGCAAACGGCTTATCAAAATTTTCAGGAAAAAGTTAGAAATCTGTCAAATATTGACTTACAACGGCAAATGATGCTAATTCGATTAGCGATGGCTTTGTATCTAAAAGGAAATAAATGCAGCGACGATATATTGTCAACGAAAAATCCAGTAATAGAAGTAGTACAGGCAATTATACAACAACTATCTGTTTTGCGAATAAATAAGGAGAGTGGACCTGTATGGATTCAAGTAAAATACTGTAATAAAGCGCTAGGATTGCAGCCAGTAGGAATGGATCTATATGATGGAGCAATGGGAATTGCAGTTTTATTTGCAATATTAAATAAAACGAAGAGAAATAAAAAGAGTGCGGACTTAGTACAAGAAATGGATAGGAAAATATTTCTGTATACAGATACAATTCTGAAAAATAAGCAGAATATAAGTTCAAGGGAAAATGGCATGTTCACTGGGGCGGGGGCCATAGTGTATGGATATCTTCTTCTGTATCAAATCACCGATAAACAAGATTATATCAGATATGCAGAAAAGCACGCGATGATTGCGCATTCAATGACAGAAGAATGTGAGGCGGATTTATTATCAGGACGTGCTGGCTGGATAATAGTATTGTCAAAGTTGTATCAGATAACGAAGCAGAAATGTTATCTTGATATGGCAGTGGAAGAGGGGGAAAGGCTATGGACGCAAGCTTTACCGATGGAAACGGGACGAGGGTGGATCTGTTCGGGACAGTTAGTGCCGTTAGCAGGAATGGCTCATGGAAACAGTGGGGGCATACTGGCATATACACAACTGATGGAATTAACAGACCAAAAAAAATATGTGGACAGGATATGTGAATTAATGGCATATGAAGATTCCTTATTTTCAGTAGAAAAAGGAAACTGGATTGACATGAGAAAGAAAAATAGTGAAGCTGATGGTAGAAGATACATGAATGCATGGTGTCATGGGGCATCAGGAATTCTACTTTCTAGAGTTAAATTGGGACAACGTAAGGAATTTAAAAAAAACAAACAAGTGCAATATGACATAGAAAATGGAATTCGATCAGCAATGCAGTGGGATTCTGAAGAGAATTTCTGTATTTGTCATGGATTAGCTGGCAGGTATCTTATACTCAAGGAATGCGGCGAAATTCTTCAAAACCAGGCATTAAAAAATGAGGCTGAGAAGATAAAAAAATATATCAAGGACAACATCGGAAAAATTCCAGTACACGAGAAATACAATCTGGGATTAATGTCAGGAATCGTCGGAATTGGCGTAGCATTATTAGTGGATGGAAAGTTGGATATTTTGTGTTGAGATATGAATTTGGAGCCTATTATAGGTGTTTCAGTTTCCAAAGGTGTTCTCGTTTGTTTTAGTTATTGAATAGTAAATGTAATAAGTACAAAAGATGAAAGGTGTTACTGTTGTGTCACGCTATATACTAATTGATTTAACAAGGAGACAAGAAAATTATGACTAATGAAATAACATTTGAATTATTGAGATTACCAGAGGTGGTCTACGAATATATTGTTAATACTTCTGTAGTAGTATTTTTGGTATGTATTTTTGCATTGATTGCAACTAAATTTGCAAAAAAGGATTTGAGAAAAGGGTTGAGAACAATCATTTTCGGGATTTGCAATATTTCAAAACTAATTGTGTGTGGAGTTGCTGTATTTCTTGTTTTTTTCTTTGATTATGAAACTCGAAGCATTGTGGGATTTCATTGCGATGACATGTTAGCGACCACTTTTTTTGTTGGAATTCTTGCGTTGATTGAGATGTTTGTTACAATAACAGCAATAGTGAAAGACTTACTTGACCAATAAATCCATTCCAACAGTCAATATTTGTTACACACTTTAATTGACAAGTCATTGTGGCAATCCTTAAGTAAGCATGAATAAGAAAAATCAGCCGGATAAACCAATCGGCTGATTTTTGTTAGGAATCGAATTTTTGTCTGCGAAATACTTCAAGCATATACCGTACTGCACGAAGTAGTTCAGCAGCCTCTTTATCACTACAAGACTGAATTTCCAAAAGAAGTTGACGTTTATTGGGTGCATCCTCATCAACGTCTGGATAAAACAATCTGTCACCCGGAATCTTGAGGCGATTGACAAGTCTCTATAGACTGTCAAATTTGGGATTTCCACGAAAGTTTTCAATATTAAGAATGGTTTTATCTCCAAGTCCTAGTTCTTCTGATAGTTCACATTGTGTGAGTCCAGCTTTTTCACGAGCTTCACGGATTACAATTCCGAGATTTTCTTTTATCTTGTCCATTTTAATTCACCTCGTATATAGTTTACAGTAGACATTAGTTAAAATGAATACACCTACAATGGATGAAGAAAGTCTATTACAATACATCAAATAGCAAGGGAAGTAAAAATAGAAGTCTAAGGCAGAAAATAAATGTTTATGCAAGTAGATTTGCAATCGTTACAAAGATAGTTGCAGTTGTTGGTGGTGTTTTCTGGTGCAGCGAAATAAAATAAAAGTAACAGGAGCGTACTAAGATGAAAAAACACAAAAGAATGCAAATTGTAGCAGACAATGTAAAAAAATACAGAGAAAAAAGAGGTTGGACACAGGAACAACTAGCAGAACGAGCAGAAGTGAGTCATGCATTTGTGAATCAAATAGAAAACTGTAAAAGAGACATGACATTGGGATATAATGCCATATGTCGCTGACTAGGCCGCATAAATAAGGCGTTTGCGAACAGGTGTATCCAATTTTACACCACTTTTACACCGATTGAGGGAGCAAAATTGGAGGTAACGAATTCGAAAAGATCTAGAACCGTCATTACGTGTGTAATGGCGGTTTTTATATCAAAAAATATCTGAATAAATCATATCAAGAAAAATTCAAAAACATCACCCCAAACAAGATAATATATAATTTCAAATAAAATGGTAATTGAGGTCTCATTTTCAAAAATCAGGAACACGAAGGATTCTACTATTTTTCACTAAAGAACTGCAGATATCAAGACAGAATGTCTGCATGATGGGGGCAAACAAGCGGTTCATTAAAAATCGTTCATTTAGCCATTAATCTCTATAAAGGTGGATATGTGACCTTTGTATGTAATTTCAAGGGGACGGATGTGTCTATGGTTTACTATAAAGATTCCGGATAATTCGCATTTCAGGAAGTAAATCTTGAACCAGTGAGGACAAATAACTATCAGGTTGTAAACGAGGAGAAAGTTGATAATTGAAATGTGTTTCGTATAAGTAAGAAGCGTGATATAATTCATATAAATATGAAGTTGAGGTAGGAAAAAATAGGTATTTTTTATTGTTGATATTGTAGCAATATTTATCATTGTTTGCGCTTAGGTTTCCTTTATGCAGTCAGCACTTTCAAAAAATAAAAATATTTATGTTTTTGAAAGCGAACTCTTGCATATACTATTAGGAGAAGAACATTTTCAGGAGGATAAAACAAACTATATAAAGGAAGTTTATGAAACCATTGTCACAAGAGACTTGGTGCAAAAGTATGCTCTTCCTGACACATTGGTTTTGTAGCGTTTGTATCGAACTTCTTTGGCGTGGCTACGAGGTCTATGTCGGCAAGCTTTATCAAAAGGAAATTGATTTTGTTGCCCAGAGAGGTAGCGAGAAAATTTATATTCAGGTAAGCGACAACATTTCTGGTCAGGAAATATTTGAGAGAGAATGTTCTCCGCTGCTTAAAATTCGAGATGCTTACCCGAAAATGATTATTGCTCGAACAAGGCATTCGAAATACAGTTATGAAGGAATTGAGATTCACGACATAGCTGAGTGGTTGTTACAGAATTGACCCCTCCTATGGCTAAATACCTTGAATGCAATGTTTGGTCTTTGAAAAAGGACGATAATTCCATAACCTTGATAATTGGAATCACAGATATCTATTGTTCGTGCTTCTTTGTGGGTGGATGTATTAGAGCAGAAAGAAGATGGCAGTTATCCTGTTGAGGATGACTATCGGATTGATTATTTGGCTCAGCATATTAAAGAGATAGCAAAAGCTGTTCACGGAATATAGAAACTATGATAGAATGGAAAACAACAAACAAAAATTCAGCAAGAATTTTTGGAAGAGGTGAGAACATGGAGTTAGTAAACAATGAATCTCTATTTGCAGAAATAGAAACAGGGCTAGAGCGTATACGAAAAGACAGAACATCGGATATCATTTTATCTCCGTTTACAAAAGACTTTTCATTGCGTTTCTGTTGGAGCAGCAATGCAATCGAAGGAAATACATTATCATTGGACGAAACAATCTCACTGATTGAATACGATGAAGTACGAGCAGGTCATACGTATACAGAATATCATGATGCTAAAAATCTGTATCAGGCAATACAAGAATTATTGGTCCCATTTCAGAGGCAACAGATTACAGAGGAATGGATCAAAAAGGCAAATGGAATTATTTTGGGGAAACAAGGAGAATATCGCAAGGGAGATGTTTATATCGGGAGTCTTGCAGAAGTAGTGTATTACCCTCCGGAGCCGGAGCGCGTACCAGAATTAATGCAGCGATTCTTTGAAAAGTGGGAGAACACAGGCAAAGGAAAGAATCTGACAGAAATTGTATGGCAATTAGCAGAGCAGCATATCGAGTTTGAACAGATTCATCCATTTCAAGACGGAAACGGACGTATAGGAAGGATGCTTATGAATCAAGAACTTATTAATCAAGACTTGCTTCCTATTGCAATCAATCCAACCGGAAAATATCGTCAGGCTTTCCAGAGATATGAGAAGAAAGGGGATTTATCGCTGATGATTCGGCAGATATGTAAAGCTGAGATAGAAGCAATTCAGAGGATTCAATGTTTGGTGCAGCGGAGAGAACAGTCCAGACAGCAGAGTAGCAAAAAAAGTTAAGAATCGTTTTTTTTTTGATGAGAGGTTGTGACTGGCATGAGCCGTCACAACCTCTCTAATAATGTTCAGATATGCAGATCGGCTTTCAGAAAAGCAGCGAATAGTTCACCTACCTTTTTCGAACATGCATCGAAAGAGGTTTAGTCCTTTAATCGATATTCTTTTGGAGAGGATAAGAAATGTTCTCTGAATCTTTTATAAAAACACTGATATTTTCATAACCAACTTCATTTGCAACTTCGGTGACACTTAGATTAGTATTTTTTAGTAGTTGTCCGGCACGGATTTGTTCTTCGTTTCTATAAAGACTGATTTCAAAGGATGAGAATCCGATGGAATCAGTCTTTTTTGCGTTGCGTTAAGGGTGCGAACATGCTATATGCTATAGCAACAAACATCTATGCTTGTAATAAAGCAGGGGAAAGTATTTCGGATAAGTATTTGCCGTTGGAAATGACGAGGAATATAATAGTGGACAATACGAAATTGAAGTGAGTGCGAAACTTGAGGATGATATGATCACAATAAAGTCGGAACCAAGAGAAGTTCTTCCGGGGGCTGTTTAGGCGAAAGGAAAGTATTCTTCTCATATCATATGTGGACTAAAAGGTCCGGAGGGCGTATTGCATTTATCTTCTCAAGTGATGAGAAGAGATTCGGATC
Source organism: Schaedlerella sp. (assembly GCA_052272205.1). Lineage (GTDB taxonomy): Bacteria > Bacillota > Clostridia > Lachnospirales > Lachnospiraceae > Schaedlerella. The sequence goes on from DAVZKO010000025.1 coordinate 10,113, forward strand.
CATATCTGTGTGAAGAATCTAAAAATATGTATTCTAACAAAACATGCTAATAAAACACCATGCAAAGAACCGTTGGTTAAACAACAGTGTTATCTGAATTGTTGGATAGTGTTTGTGCAGTCTGGTTTAGGGGTGAAAATAAAGATAGAAGTGAAATAAAAGGATGCCTCTGGTTTGCAGGGGCATCCTTTTTAAGAGTCTCGTCCTATTTCATTTTGCCTGTAAAAAATGATTCAGACAAAGATCAGATATTATCGTTGTCTGCGATGCAATCGCACTGATGTTATCCTTACATCCATCTTTGATCCATCGCTTATACACAGAATAGTATCCGGCAGTCAAAAATAGAAGAAGATCATTGAACTCGGTAGATGTTACATTTGGCTGAAGGGTATATGTCTGCAAAACTTTAATACGGAACAGGCGGAGAATTTTCTCGTGAATTCGAAGCCCGAAGTCCTCCTGCTTGTGCCGGAAAACAAAAAGGTACAACAATTCTTTGTTTTCGTAGATATATCTCAACAAGCGATTAGACACTTCAAGGGGAGGAAGTGTGCTGTTGATGATTTCCTGTGCCAGTACATCACATTGAATTAGAAAATCGGATTCAATGTCTTCTAAAAGAGCGTAAACATCACAATAATGTTGGTAAAATGTAGAGCGGTTTATTTCCACCATCTGGCAAAGCTCAGTTACTGTGATTTTATCAATTGGTTTTTTCTTTAGTAATTCCATCAAGACGTGTTTTAACGCAGCTCGCGTACGGCGGATTCGCCGATCGATTTTTCCATCATTTTTATCGTTCATAGTAGCCTCTCCATCTGTAAGTTCAAGTTATCCAACGATTCATATAATAGTGTTGTTTAAACAACGGTTCATAGCATAGTGTTGGTTGTTTTATTAGTGTGTTTTGTTAGAATGTTAACATAAATGTAAATAAATTACAACGAGATGGAGGTAGATCAGAGAATGAAAAATTACATGGATTTGACGGGAAGAGTGGCAGTTGTAACGGGGGCATCATCCGGTTTGGGATACGAGTATTGCAAAGCGTTAGCGGAGAACGGTGCGAAGGTGGCCGCATTTGCAAGAAGAGTGGAGCGCCTTGAGACTCTGAAAGAAGAAATTGAAACTGCAGGAGGAACATGTCTTCCGGTTCAGTGCGATGTGACACAGGAACAACAGGTGGTTGACGGAGTGCAGAAAGTGCTTGATACATTTGGCAAAATTGACATTCTTGTAAATAATGCAGGAGCAATTGCATATTGCCCTACAACAGAACTTGCACTGGAAAAGTGGAAACAGGTGGTAGATATCAGCCTGACTGGATATTTCCTTATGGCAAGAGAATGTGCGAAGAATATGATTGAAAACAAATATGGTCGTATTATCAATACAGCATCTATGTTTGGTAAAATTGCAAGTTTCCGGAATCCGATTCTTGCGTACAATGCAACGAAAGGTGCTATTCCGAACTTTACAAGAAGCCTTGCACAGGAATGGGCAGAATATAATATTACGGTAAATGCAATTGGACCGGGTGAGTTCCCGTCTGAAATGATGGTCATTACCGACGAAGCTGTGGAGCAGTTAAAGGCACGCTGTCCAATTGGAAGACCGGGTAAAATTGATGAGTTATGTGGACAGCTGTTATTATTTGCATCTGAGAATTGTTCATATACGACAGGTCAGACTATTTATATTGATGGTGGTTATACAATTGTATAAAATACGAATATCATATGAATAATATCTGTTTTCGGAGAGTAGTATAAGAAACAAAAGACATATAGATAAATGCATTTTTTCGTCAGCCGAGAGGCTGACGATTTTTATGGAAGAGAATTAGAATTTTCCGTACTTTTAAAGATAGAAAGTGGTGCTGATGTTTTAAAAGCTGCTGAAACAGGCGGACTAAGAAATTTAACGTATAAGAAATCAGATGGATCGAAAGGGGAAATCTGCGCATTTGCATTAGGTGTTTTTCCGAAAGATGCATATCCAGAGACACATGAGGATGCATTTTATCCAAACCATGACGGAATTGATTTTTACCATCATTACAAAGAGGATATTGCGCTGTTTACAGAGATGGGATTCAAATGTTATCGCATGTCAATTGCATGGTCGCGAGTTTTTCCAAATGGAAATGATAAAATACCGAATGAAAAAGGCCTGGAATTTTATGATCGGGTAATTGATGAACTGATAAAGTACGGAATTGAACCGGTGATTACATTATCCCATTATGAGGTGCCTTTAAATTTGACAAAACAATGGAATTCATGGGAGGACAGAAAAACAATTGCCTGCTTTGAACGCTATTGTAAAACCTTGTTTCTAAGATATCGTGAAAAAGTGAAATATTGGATTACTTTTAATGAAATCAATACAATTGTGTTTACAGGATGGTTATCAGCAGGAGTAATCGGAGAAGAGCAAAAAGTATTAGAACAAGCAGCTTATCATCAACTTATAGCAAATGCAATTGTGGTAAAAATGGCTCATGAAATCAATCCGAATTTTAAAATGGAGTGTATGCTTGCATATACGCCTAGTTATTCGTATAGTTGTAAGCCATATGACGTTTTGGGAAATATAAAGCATCAGGAACAGACGTTTTTCTTCAGTGATGTTATGATGCGGGGATACTATCCATCTTATAAAAGAAAAGAATTGGAAAGAAAACAGATTAAAATCAAGGAAGAAGATGGAGATTGGGAAATTCTAAAGCAAGGAACGGCAGACTTTGTGGCAATTAGTTATTATATGTCTGCTATTTACAGCAGTGCAGGGAATAATTTGGAAGAAACAGCAGGAAATATGTCAACGAGCTATAAGAATCCGTATTTAGAAACCACGGAATGGGGATGGCAAGTAGATCCAGTAGGACTTCGTATTTCATTAAATGAGATATATGGACGTTATCAAAAACCGATTTTTATCGTAGAAAATGGATTGGGAGCGGAAGATATTAAAGAAGAGGATGGAACGATTCGAGATACATATAGAATTGATTATCTGAGAGCACATATAGAACAGATTGCAGAGGCGATTCATTCGGATGGAATAGAAGTGATGGGATATACTCCTTGGGGATGTATTGATTTAGTGAGTGCATCAACAGGGCAGATGAAAAAGCGTTATGGATTTATTTATGTGGATCGTGATGATGAAGGAGAAGGGAGTAATAGAAGAGAGAAAAAAGCTTCTTTTGATTGGTATAAAAAAGTGATTCAAAGTAACGGAATAGAATTGTAGGAAAATCAGCCGAAATAGGACTTCGGCTGATTTCCTTTTATAGATAGAAGTTTATTTGCGAAGTATTTCATGAGACTCAACATAATTCATGTAGTGTATATCGGTTCTTTCCGGCATTCTTAGACTCGTATAGTGCGCGGTCTGCGCTTTCAAATATATCTCAGAATTCCAGATCTGAATTGGCAGAAAAGAATGCAGCCCCAACACTGATGGTCACGTAACAACTGTCCTTTTCATTAGCAGACACCAGTTTTCTACAGTTCATCAATAAAAGATTCAAAGAAAACTGAATAGTCAATATATACGAGTACATAATCAGAAACACAATACGTGATGTAAAACAATCAGCTTCGCCAGGAGATGCCTGTCCGAATGGATAAAAGCAAGGAATCGTAGTAGAAGAAGCGAAAGGAAGATGAAGTGATGAACGTTACAACAAAGAGAACAGGTGTTGAGCAACCATTAACAATGACAATGGAGGAGTTTATGACTTATGTAGAGGCAGGAAGACACACTGCAACAAAAATTGTAGAACAGGCAGAAGCAAAAATCTATATAGGAAGAAGAGTTCTGGTAAATGTAGAAAAAGTAAAAACGTATTTGGATAGCATAAGTGAAAAAAATCCCAGTGGATTAAATACGTAAAAAGTGATATACTAGAGCTTAATAATGGGGTGAATACATATTAACGTGCATACTCAAGGGGAGTGAAGAGTATAGCTTGAAAGGGAAAGTCTCATGAATAATAGAAATGTACGTTTAAAAGGGCAACTGCGGATGTATATGCAGTGGCCGGTCATTATGACAGTTCTTCTGGTTGCTATGAATATCTGGATGTACATGATAGACCGGAAAGCCGGTTTGATGATGTCAGCATTTGTGATTATTTATATGGTGATCGTAGGGGTGTTGTATTTTTACAATCGTTCATTGATTCTTGCGGACATGATTCAATTTTCCACACAATATAAAGGAATACAAAGTACGCTTTTGCGAGAACTTGCAATTCCCTATGCGATATTGATGGCAGACGGAAGGATATTGTGGAAGAATGACAGATTCGAAGAACTGTTTGCGGAGCAGAAACGGGAAAAATATATGAATAAACTGATCCCGGCTTTGAATCGTGGTGTATTTCCGAAGAAGAATATGGAACAGGTTGAATTGGAAGTACAGTACAAAGAGCGTGATTATCAGGTAACACTTAAGAAAGTGTCCATGGAAGGATTCAGCGAAAAGGAAGAAGTGCTTCAGATTCCAAAAGAACAGGAATACTTTATCGCAGTTTATATGACGGATGTTACAGAACTTAATGAATATATCAAGGAGAATGAGGACCAGAGAATGATTGCGGGACTCATTTATATTGATAACTTTGACGAAGTCATGGAAAGTGTTGAGGAAGTAAGACAATCTTTGTTAATCGCATTAATCGACCGTAAGATCAACAAATATATTGGCGATGTAGATGGAATTGTCAAGAAACTGGAGAAGGATAAGTATTTTATTGTAATCCGAAAAGAGAGTTATAAGAAATTTGAAGCGGATAAGTTCTCTTTGTTAGAAGAAGTGAAGCAGGTAAATATCGGAAATGCCCGCTCTGCGACACTCAGTATCGGTCTGGGACTGAATACCACTACGTATGCCCAGAGTTATAACTTCGCACGTGTGGCAATCGATCTCGCATTGGCGCGAGGTGGCGATCAGGCGGTTATCAAGGATTGCCACGGAATTACTTACTTTGGTGGTAAGAAAGAGATGACTTCCAAGAATACGCGAGTCAAAGCCCGCGTTAAAGCTGAGGCATTACGTGAGTTCATTGTTGCCAAAGATCAGGTCATCGTTATGGGACATAAGATTGCCGATGCAGATTGCCTTGGTGCATGTATGGGAATCTATCGTGCAGCAAAGGAATTGAAGAAGAAAGCACATATTGTTATGAACAGTGTGCCGAGTTCGGTCCGCCCATTGTACGATGAGATCGTGGATAGCACAGCGTATGAAGATGACATCTTCCTGACATCCGAACGTGCGATGGATTATATCAATGAGAATACGATGATCGTTGTTGTGGATACCAACAAGCCACAGATGACAGAGTGTCCGGAACTGCTTAAGAAGACGAAGACGATCGCGGTGCTTGACCACCACAGACAGAGCAGTAACATTATTGAGAATGCAGTCTTGTCTTATGTAGAGTCCTATGCTTCATCTGCCTGTGAGATGGTAGCCGAAGTATTGCAGTATATTGTTGATGATATCAAGATTCCAAGTGTAGAGGCAGATTGTCTGTATGCAGGAATTATGATTGATACAAGAAACTTTATGAACAGAACCGGAGTCAGAACATTTGAAGCAGCCGCATTCTTAAGAAGATGCGGTGCGGATATTACAAGAGTCCGCAAGATGTTCCGCGACGATATGGATTCATACAGAGCAAAAGCGGAAGCTGTCCGTATGGCAGAAGTATATCGTAAGGAATATGCGATTGCAGAGTGTCCGAGCGATGTGGAGAGCCCTACAGTATTGGCTGCACAGGCAGCCAACGAACTGCTGGATATCAGTGGAATCAAGGCATCCTTTGTCCTGACGATTTATGAGGGCAAGATTTATCTGAGTGCCCGTTCTATTGATGAAGTCAATGTACAGATTGTCGCTGAGAAGTTGGGTGGAGGCGGTCATATTAATGCTGCCGGAGCTCAGTTTGATCACACCGATATGGAAGAGGCAATTCAGGCATTGAAGCAGACGATTGATAAGATGATAGAAGAAGGAGATATTTAACATGAAAGTTATTTTATTACAGGATGTAAAATCCCTTGGAAAAAAAGGTGAAGTTGTAAATGTAAACGATGGATATGCAAGAAACTTTATCCTGCCTAAGAAACTTGGACTTGAGGCAAACGGAAAGAATATGAATGACCTTAAACTTCAGAAAAATAACGAAGCAAAGGTGGCAAAAGAGCATCTTGAGGCTGCCAAAGAACTGGCTAAACAGCTTGAAGCCGGTAAGGTTGAAGTGGCAATCAAAGTCGGTGAAGGCGGAAAAGTATTCGGTTCTGTATCAAACAAAGAAATCGCAGCAGAAGTGAAGAAACAGATGGGACTGGAAATTGACAAGAAGAAAGTACAGTTGAAAGATGCTTTGAAAACACTTGGTACACACAAAGTAGCTGTAAAACTTCATCCGGAAGTAACAGCAGAAGTGACAGTAGAAGTAAAAGAAGAAAAATAATAACACAAAACGTTCTTAAGGGGAATGTATGGAAGAAGCAGTAATTAAAAGAATTATGCCGCATAGTACAGAGGCAGAGCAGGCCGTAATCGGAGCGATGCTGATGAACAAAGATGCGATTATGGAGACCTCTGAGATTCTACATGGAGAAGATTTTTATCAGACTGCATATGGAATTCTTTTTGATGCGATGGTGGAGATGTTCCACGCAGGAAAACCGGTAGACCTAATCACATTACAGGAACATTTAAAAGAGAAGAATGCTCCGCCGGAAGTTGCAAGTATGGAGTATGTCCGTGATTTACTGATGAGCGTAGATACTTCTGCAAATGTAAAATACTATGCACAGATTGTTCAGGAAAAGGCAACTCTGAGAAAGCTGATTAAGATCAACGAAGAGATTGCCAATACCTGTTATATGGAGAATCGTCCGCTGGAGGAGATTCTGGAGACAACGGAGAAAAAGGTATTTGAATTAGTAGAACGTGGAAATGTGCAGGAATATGTTCCGATTAAACAGGTTGTTTTAAATGCTTTGGATGTAATTGAGAAAGCGTCGAAGACGAAGGGAACCGTAACCGGTATTCCAACCGGATTTATTGATCTGGATTATAAATTATCCGGATTACAGCGCTCGGACTTAGTTCTGATCGCTGCGCGTCCTTCTATGGGTAAAACAGCGTTTGTATTGAATATTGCACAGCATGTTGCATTTCGAGAGAATCTGGCAGTTGCAATCTTCAGTCTTGAGATGTCAAAGGAACAGTTGGTAAATCGTCTGTTCTCGCTTGAATCCCACGTAGATGCACAGGTACTTCGAACCGGTAATCTCAAAGATACCGATTGGGAAAAACTGATCGAAGGCGCAGGACGAATCGGAAAGTCAAGAATAATCATTGATGATACGTCAGGTATTTCCATTGCAGAGATGCGTTCTAAATGTCGAAAGTATAAGATGGAGATGGGACTGGACCTCATCATCATCGACTACTTACAGTTGATGAGTGGAAGCGGTGGAAGAAGTAATGAAAGCCGTCAGCAGGAGATTTCAGAGATTTCTCGTTCGTTGAAAGGTCTGGCAAGAGAGCTGAATGTTCCGGTTATTGCATTGTCTCAGTTGAGTCGTGCGGTAGAGTCGCGAACAGATAAGCGTCCGATGCTGTCTGACTTACGTGAGTCCGGAGCTATCGAGCAGGATGCCGATGTATGTATGTTTATCTATCGAGAGGACTATTATATTCCGGATACGGAAGATAAGAATATTGCAGAGATCATCATTGCAAAACAACGTAACGGCCCGATTGGTACGGTGCGTCTGGCATGGATGCCTCAGTACACAAGATTTGGAAACGAACTGCGTCAGCAGGATCAACAATAAAATAGTAATAAAAAGAACTCCTCAGTTTGGAAATAAGATCCAAATTAAGGGGTTCTTTTAGATTAAAGTTACAAAAGGATTAAAATATATGAAGCACTGTATATTACAGGCAATCATAGAATGTTTTGTGCGTAAGCGGTTCGCTATGTAAGTATTTTTCGTAATCGTGTAAGCGGACTGTCTTTACTTGCCTCTTTGCGAAGTGTCTGCTGTTGACGAATCAGCGTATCTAGTTTGCGATAATGTTCCTCTTCCTGACGCTCATTTGCCTGAAAGAGAAAATCTACTTCACGCAGGACATCTCGCGTTACTTTTTTGCTGATATTGGTTTCCAGCGTTTTGTTATTTTCTGTTACAACTTCTGTCAAGACATCTCCGATAAGATTGCGTACCTGTTCTAATTGTGTGACAGGAATTACATCGGCAGATTCTACTTCTTTTTTTGTTATTTCCTTTTTTGTTAAATCCTTTGATGTAACATTTGCCGGAAGTGCAGAATCCTCTTTTTTTTCAGTCAACTTCCCTTTTGCAATGGTCAGCTCGTGGATCATCGGTTTCAAGTCTTTGAGCATAACGCCTTCATCTTTCAGTTTTTGAATACAGCGGAATAATTGTATGTCATCTTCGGTATAGTATCGGTGTCCCATCTCTGTACGGCCAATCTTTAAGTCCAGTTCATCTTCCCAGTATCGAAGTACATGAGCTTCAACATGAACTTTTTTTGCGGCCTCAGAAATCATAAATCTGACTTCACCCATAAAATATAGATACCTCCTTAAGATATTCAAATAGCAAAAAATAATAGAAATGATGTAAACATACGAATCAAATTCCCTTAATCAGTATAGCATAGAGTATACTTATCGGGCTGAAAAATCGTTCGTCAAATTCTGCTATTTTCAGACAAGGAGGAAACTGTTCACAGGGGAGCTGGAAACAGTTAAAATAAGAAGCTTACTTATACAACATATTCTGAATGGATTCGTCATCCAGGTTGTCTTGTGTCACCCAGGTATAGCCTGTGTCCACAACGGCCTCATTACCATTCTGTAATACGGTTCTTGCAGCGGCTACGACAGAGGCATATCCCATACCGAATGGATTCTGTACGATTAATCCGGAAATCTCTCCATTATTGAGTGCTGTCATCAGTTCCTCGCTGGTGTCAAAGCCCATAAGAGTGACATCGTGAGCACGTTCGGATTTTTGTAATGCTTCCAATGCAAATGTGGTTGCGGATTCATTTGTTCCGAATATACCTTTCAAATCCGGATATTTTTCCAGATAATACTGCATGACTTCGTCATCCGTCATCTTTTCTACGGCTGCTTTCTGCAAATCTTCTGACAATGTCGGATTCTTCTCAACTGCAATCTGTTTCTTCAAATCATCAAGCTTATCACAGTAAATAGTTTCTACAATGGATACGGATGGATAATTGTTTGTAATCTCATCCTGAAAACTTTTTACGCGTTCTTTGGCTGTCTGTGAATCTGAATCGTGCACGACAAGGATAATCTGTCCTTCGTTTCCAATCTCATTTGCCAGTTTGTATGCACCGGTATGGGCGGCATCTTCATTATCTGTTTTTATGATGCACTGGATACCCTTATAGTCATTACCGGAATCCAAAGCGATAATCGGGATTCCATTTGCTGTTGCAAGGTCGAACTGAACACTGCAGGCAGCACTGTCAATACTTGCGATTCCGACAGCGTCCGGGTAACGGGACAGCTCTTCATCCAGAATATTAACCTGCTCGTCAATATCTTCGGATTTGGCAGGGGCATTGTATGTAACTTTGATTTTATCGCTGCCTTTATAACCAAGTTCCTGATTCAAATCGTCCGCAGCCTGCATAACTCCTTTTTTGACGTTGGTCCAGTAAGCGGAGGAATCGTCCTTTCCAATAATGGAAATATAAGTTCCGGGTTCCAGTTCAAGTCCGTCCACATTGTTATATGCCGATGGAGATATGGCATTGAGATTGCCTTGATATGCTGGCTTCTCCGTCTCTTCCCCTGTAAATGTTGTGGCTGTTTTCTGGTTATTACCGCATGCACATACCATGAATGTAGTCGCCACCACTGCTGCTGTAACGGTCATCCATTTCTTCTTCATTAATTATCTCTCCCTTATTTATGTAATAAATCATTATGTATATGCTTTTCAATCTTACCTACCCTATTGTACACGATTATTGTGAAAATAAAAGGAATTTTTTCTTAAATCTTTCATTTTTATACTTATTTTAGAACTTGTATTGTATTGATTTTTGTGCTTGTATATTCCGCTCATTTGTATTAGAATAGAAGCTAACAACAGAAAAATGTTGTAATTTTTCGAAGGAGGTACATACTATGGCACGCGTAATTAGTGATGAATGTGTAAGCTGTGGTACTTGCGAAGGCGAATGTCCAGTAGGCGCTATTGCAGAAGGTGATGGCAAATACGTTGTAGATGCAGACGCTTGTGTTGATTGTGGAGCATGTGAGGCTGCCTGTCCTACAGGAGCTATTGCAGAGGCTTAAGAAACATATAAAGCAAAGTGATCACAAACAAAAAAGAAAGTCTTGCTCATCTGAAGTATTTCAGGTGTTGCCAGACTTTCTTTTTTGTTTATAGCAGATTCTTTTTTACTTTCTCGTCAGAGAAAAGATAAATTCGGTTCCAACTCCTTCTGTACTGATGAGGTTGATATGCTCATCATGAGCCTGGATGATTTCTTTTACGATGGATAGTCCAAGACCGGTGCCCTTTTTATCTTTGCCTCTGGAAAGGTCGGATTTGTAGAATCGTTCCCAGATTTTTCCTTGGTCATTCTTTGGAATTCCGATACCGGTATCTTTGACAGAAGTAAAGACTTTGTCGTTTTTCTGTGTGACTTCGACTGTGACGGTAGAATCATTTTCACTGAATTTAATTGCATTATCAATCAGGTTGTACAATACCTGCTGAATCTTTCGGCGGTCGGCACACACGATGACCGGTTCTGCAAGCAAGAGCAGATTGATGGAAACATGTTTTTGCGTACAGATTCCCTCGAAAGAAGCTGCGGTATGCTTAATCATTTCCTGCAAGTCAAAATTGGTTTTATCTAATAATTGCTCTTTGGTATCAAACTCATTCAAGGTGAGCAGATCATTGGTCAGATCTGTCAGACGTTCTGTCTCAAACAGAATAATCCCAAGATATTTTTCGTACAATTCAGGCGGAATGGTTCCGTCAGACATAGCCTGCACATATCCTTTCATCGAGGTCAATGGAGAACGAAAATCATGAGATACATTTGCCACGATTTTCTTCTGATAGTCTTCCATATCTTTTAACTGGGCAGCCATGTAGTTGAGGGATGCGGATAGATATCCCATCTCATCCTGTGTGTGTACCGGAGTTTCGTATTCCAGATTACCGAGGGCGTATTGTTTAGCTGCATCTGTAATCTGGCGTAACGGTCGAAATACAAAATACTGGAAGCCGACCAGAATGATAAATGCAAGAAAATAAATAACACCCATCGTAATATAAACCGGTTTCATCAATTGTTCGCAATTGGCATCGATGGAAGATACCGGAGTATGAATCAGAAGGTAGCCCTTGGTTTCGAATCCCTGAATGACCGGTGCCATAATGGTAATCATATCTTCTGTAAAATATCCATGATAATCGCCAACCAGATATTGATTGCCTGCGGTTTCGGCAGGGTCAAAATCGGTAATGGAAGACGGTGCACTGGTGTTTTCCCAGTTGCTTGCCGTGATCATAGTTCCGTCCTCTTTTACAAACCAGAGAGAAGAATCCAGATAAATCTTCATGGCATTGAGCTGAGTGTGAACAGACCAGGCTGTAGTTTCTCCCGAGAAATAAGACGGCAGATAATTAGTTGCGATGACATTAGCCTCTTTATACATGTTTTGCGAGGTGTTACTGCGGAGGGTGTTATTCAAAAGCTGAGTTCCGAGTGTAGCGGTAGTAAAAAGGCTTAAAAATCCAAAAATAATATATAAAATAACGAATTTTAAATAGAGTGTACTTTTCATAAGCAGGCCTTTCGTATGCAAGATAAATGTTGCTGGTCACAGGCACTGTGAACAGTAACAGATAAATAGCGCCGTACAGTAAAAGTGATATTACTGTACGGCAAAAAGTGATACTTTATTTTGTCTCAAATTTATATCCGATACCCCAGACAGTGCTAAGACCCCAGGAATCGTGATTTTTGATTTTGGCGCGGAGACGTTTGATGTGTACATCAACAGTACGGGTATCTCCGACATATTCATATCCCCAAATCTGGTCTAATAACTGTTCTCTTGTGAACACCTGATTCGGTGAAGAAGCAAGAAAATATAACAATTCCAGTTCTTTTGGCGGCATATCTATCTGCTGTCCGTCACATACGACAGAGTAGTTTGTCAGGTTGATAATTAAACCGTCATATTCTACGCATTTAATCTTTTCGGCTGCCGGTGGCTCCGGACGGACCGGCTGATAACGACGCAATACGGCACGAACACGGGCGACCATCTCTTTGGAATCGAATGGTTTCAAGATGTAATCATCTGCACCGAGTTCCAGACCGAGTACTTTGTCAAATACTTCTCCTTTGGCGGAGAGCATGATAATCGGAGTAGAAGATTTGGCACGGATTTCACGACAGACCTGATAGCCGTCGATGCCAGGCAGCATCAAATCCAAAAGAATCAGGTTCGGCTGATAGGTATCGAAGGCATGAAGCGCATCCTCTCCGTTATATACCATTTTGGTATCGAAACATTCCTTTGTCAGATAAAGAGAAATGAGTTCGGCAATATTTTCGTCATCATCAACGATTAAGATTTTCTGTTTTGTGACCATTTCAAATTCCTCCTTATTTTAATTCTACGATGGTGACACCGGCATCACCTTCGCCGTATTCAGCAAGCCGGTAGGATTTGACATGCTTCTGGCGACGGAGATATTCATGAATACCTTTTCTTAAAGCACCGGTTCCTTTACCATGTACCACACGGACACTGTTCAAGTGAGAAAGCAATGCATCATCCAGATATTTATCCAGTTCGGCAATTGCTTCATCGACTGTCTTTCCGAGCAAATTGATTTCCGGACTTACGGAAAGAGATTTACTCATTTTGATTTTACCCTTTGAAGTGCGTTTCATCGCTTTCGGGCTGTATGGATTTACTTCTTCGATAATCTCCAAATCGGAAATATTGACCTGAGAACGCAAGATTCCCATCTGAACGGTTACATTTCCACGAGAATCCGGTTTGGAACTGATGGTTCCGGTCAGATTCATGCTGAGTACCTTGACAGATTCTCCGAGTTTGAAGTCGGAAGGCTTATAAGCTTTCTTAGGCTTCTGTGCTTTGATAGTGGAAGCGGCAGAAGTGTCTTTGATTTTTTTACGAAGACGTTCTCGCTCTTTTTCCATCTCGGCGGCAGAAATATTTTCTTTGCCGAATTTGCGGAAGTTCTTGATTGTTTCATCCGCTACATCTTTGGCATCTCGCAGAATCGCATTGGCTTTTTCGTTTGCCTCTCGTAAAATGCGTTCTCTCTGCTCGTCCAGTTTCTCCTGTTTCTGGCGGGTCTGCATTTTCAATGCCTCGATTTCACGCTTATATGCTTCAATTTCTTCTCGTTCTTTTTCAATTGTACGTTTACTTGTCTCCAAATCAGTCAGTAAGTCTTCAAAAGAGACATCCTGCTCAGTTAATCGTTCTTTTGCATCTTCGATGATATAATCCGGAATTCCAAGTTTGCTTGAAATTGCGAAGGCATTACTCTTACCGGGGATACCGATTAACAGACGATAAGTAGGTTTCAGGCTTTCGACATCAAATTCGCAACAGGCATTTTCTACACCCGGAGTAGATAATGCGTATACTTTCAATTCGCTGTAATGGGTCGTTGCCATTGCGCGAATCCCACGTTTGTGTAAGTGGGAGAGAATCGCAGTGGCAAGTGCTGCACCTTCGGTCGGGTCTGTTCCGGCACCAAGCTCATCGAATAAAACCAGTGAATTCTCGTCTACATCCTGAAGGAAGGAGACGATGTTGGTCATATGGGAAGAGAAGGTACTTAAGCTCTGCTCGATACTCTGTTCATCACCGATATCGGCATATACCTGATGGAAAACAGCAAGTTCTGAATGGTCTCCGGCAGGAATGTGAAGTCCGGCCTGTCCCATCAGTGTTAATAATCCGACGGTTTTGAGCGAAACAGTTTTACCACCGGTATTCGGACCGGTTACGATCAATAATGTGAAATCTTTTCCGAGTGAGATCGTGATCGGAACAACTTTGCGGGCATCCAGCAGAGGATGACGTCCTTCGCGGATGTAAATGCGTCCCTCTGTGTTGAGCAGTGGACGGCTTCCGTTCATCTCCAATGCCAGACGTCCTCTTGCAAAAATGAAATCAAGGTCGGTCAATGCACGATAATCGGTACGGATCTCTTCAATATATTCCGCAGTATCCTCGCTTAAGCGGGCAAGAATGACCTGAATCTCTTCTTGTTCTTTTGCGTATAATTCTTTTAAATCATTATTCAATTTGACAACAGCCATTGGTTCGATAAACAAAGTAGAACCGCTGGAAGACTGATCGTGGATCATACCCTGTACATTGCCGCGGCATTCTGCTTTGACCGGCAGACAATAGCGGTCTCCGCGCATCGTGATGATCGGGTCTTGCAGATAAGTTCTGAGTGAACCGTTGACCAGATTGGTCAAAGTAGCGTGCACCTTATCATTCATGCTGTTGATATTGCGGCGGATGTGTTTCAATGTACTGCTGGCATCGTCGCTGATCTCGTCTTCACTGATGATGCATCGTTCAATCTCATTTGACAGGAGAGTCAATGGCTCTAACTGCTCAAAATAAGCATCCAGACAGTCGGCAAGTTCTTCCTGAGTATCATGTCTTCCATAGGCTTTGACACGTCCGGCAGTCTGAAGCAGCTTGCAGATGCGAAGCAGTTCTCCGCTTCCGAGCGCTGCACCGATCTCCAGACGCTTCATAGATTCTTCGACAGGAGCAGCATCACTGAAAGAGATACGTCCTTTTTTGATCAATCTGGTAAATGCAGCGGCAGTCTGTTCCTGTGAGGTATTGATCTTATCCAGATTGGTCATCGGTTTTAATTTACGGCAAAGCTGCCGGCCACGAAAGGAAGATGCCTGTTCTTCCAACATGGCAATAATTTTATGATATTCCAGTTTGGTTAATGTTTTCTGATTCATAATCTATCCTTTATAAAAATTCTATTTACTGCTAAATTACCAATCCTAATTATAGCGTATTTGCTACTCGTTGGAAAGGATAATATTGAACAATCAGGGGGAATACGTTATACTATTATTACTGTTTTAGTAAAGGAGACTACGGCATATGTCGAAGGAACGGGAACCAAAGAACAGCGACGCTTTGGGCGCCGGAGAGAAAGAAAAGACAGAAGATAGTCCAAAAGAAACAGAACAAGAATTTTCTTTCCTTCAAGAGACTGTGAAAACGAAAAAAAAGAGCAGGAAAAAGATGCTGATACAGTATGTGAGAATGATACTGTATGGAGTTATTTTCGGAATTGTTGCCTGCTTTAGTTTTTTTGCGCTCAAACCATGGGCAGAGAATCGATTTTATCAGGACAAAACAAAGGTGACCATTCCTGTGGATGAAGATGAAACGACACAAACGGACGATTCGAATTCCGAAGAACAGGCAGATGAGGTACAACCAGAGGAGGATGCGGAACATTATGAAGCAATGCTGAACAGCATGTACGACGTAGCTACGGAAGCAGAAAAAAGTGTTGTGTCCATACAAGCAACAGAGAAAGATAACTGGGCGGCGAATGCTGAGAATATGAAGCGGGCATCCGGTGTGATCGTAGGAGAGAATTCAAGAGAGTTATTGATTTTTGCGGATGGCACGATCTGTCAGAATGCAACACAGTGGAGCGTGACATTTGCAGATAATAAAGATTATGATGCAACCTTAAAAAAACAGGACAAGAATCGTAATATTGCGGTATTTAGCGTGGAGAAGAAAAATCTTTCCGAAGCAACGGAGAATGCAATTCAGGCAGCATCTCTGGGGAATTCCAATGCTTGTAAACAAGGCCAGGTAGTAATCGCACTTGGTAATATGTTCGGATATGAGGATGGATTAAGCTATGGTGTGATTAGTTCAAAATCACAGGAAGCAATATTTGATGATAGCCAGTGTCAGGTGATCAGTACGGATATTTCGCTGTCGGAAGAGGGAACCGGAATTCTTGTGAATCTTAATGGAGAGGTACTGGGCTTGATTCGAAGCAACATGTGGCAGGATATTGATAGTACAACCGCAAATGCATTGGCAATTTCGGATTTGAAGTCAGTATTAGAGATGTTGTTAAACGGAGAGAGTGTGCCGTACCTTGGAGCATATGGAAGTGCAGTGACACAGGAGATTTCCGAGGAGCAGAATATCCCGGTTGGCGTGTATATTACACATGTACAGGAAGATTCGCCGGCGATGACTGCGGGAATCCAGAACGGAGATGTGATTCAGGAAATCAAGGGAATGACTGTGACCGGTACGGCATCTTATGCGAGAGCAGTCGAGAAATGTAAGTCCGGAGAGACGATAAAAATCCGTGGACAGCGACGCGGAAGTGGCGGTTATGTAGATGTTACATATGACGTTACGATTGGTAGCAAAGAATGACAGGAAATATTCGGAAACGATGAGAGTACTGTTTTAGGAACAAGTATAAATGGTCATGTAATAAGAAATAGATAGAAAGAGGAATCAATCATGAAATATATTAAAGAACTGCATGAGGGTGAAACAATCAGAAGTATTTATCTGTGTAAGGGGAAACGCTCTGCGGAGACAAGAAACGGTAAACCATATGACAATCTGATCCTGCAGGATAAAACAGGAACTTTGGATGGAAAGGTATGGGATCCGAATTCACAGGGGATTGCGGATTATGATGAGAAAGATTTTATCGAAGTTGTCGGAGATGTGATCACGTATAACAATAATCTCCAGTTGAATATTAAGCAGCTTCGTGTTGCGGATGAGGATGAATACAATCCGGGAGACTATATGCCGACTTCAGACAAGAGTGTAGATGGCATGTATGAAGAACTGCTTGGATATGTTCGTAAAATTTCCAATCCATATTTGCGTCAGGCAGTGGAGTATTATTTTGTAAACGATGAAGCATTTATCAAATCCTTCAAAGGCCATTCGGCAGCGAAAACAGTACATCATGGATTTGCCGGCGGCTTGTTGGAGCATACGCTGAGTGTAACGAAGATGTGCGAATATTTTGCAAATACCTATGATATTTTAAATGCAGATTTACTGTATGCTTCAGCAATCTGCCATGATATCGGTAAGACAAAAGAATTGTCGAACTTCCCGGACAATGATTATACTGATATCGGACAGTTGGTAGGACATATTGTGATCGGTGTGGAGATGATCGGCGAAGCTATCCGCACAATCCCGGATTTCCCGGAAAAATTGGCGAATGAGTGGAAACACTGCATTGTTGCACATCACGGAGAATTGGAATATGGTTCACCGAAGAAACCGGCATTGGCAGAAGCAGTGGCATTGAACTTAGCAGATAATGCAGATGCAAAGATGCAGACATTGAAAGAGATTTTCAAAGATAAAAAAGGAACGGACTGGCTGGGATATAATCGTCTGTTTGAATCAAATCTTAGAAAATCATCATTGAGTGAGGAAAGCAAATCATGATGCAGAAAAACGAAACTGCGATTGTAACCATTGAAGATATCGGAGTCAATGGAGAGGGAATCGGAAAAGTAGACGGATATACATTATTTATCAAAGATGCTGTGATCGGTGATGTGGTGGAAGCGAAGGTCATGAAAGCAAAGAAGAACTATGGCTATGCAAGACTGATGAAGATCATTACACCATCAAAAGATCGTGTGACACCGGCCTGTGCATATGCTCGCAGATGCGGCGGATGCCAGATTCAGGAGATGTCCTATGAGCAGCAGCTTCAATTCAAACATCATAAAGTACGTGGCAATCTGGAGAGAATCGGTGGATTTTCTCCAGAACTTTTAGATGAAATCATGGAACCGGTTGTTGGGATGGATGAGCCGTTTCATTATCGTAATAAAGCACAGTTTCCATTTGGAACAGATAAAGAAGGCAATCCAATCACGGGATTTTATGCAGGAAGAACCCACGATATCATTGCGAATACAGACTGTGCACTCGGTGTAGCAGTCAACAAGGAGATATTGGAAAAGACGCTTGCGTTTATGAAGAAATATCAGATTCCTGCTTACGATGAGAAAACAGGAAAAGGTTTGATTCGTCATGCATTGATTCGTTATGGATTTACCACAAAAGAAATCATGGTCTGTTACGTGATCAATGGGAAACAGATACCGCATGTAGATGAACTTGTCGAGACATTGCGGGAACTGGAAGGTATGACCAGCATTACATTTAGCTCCAATACAAAGAGAACCAATGTAATTATGGGAGATGCATATGAGGTTATCTGGGGACAGGGATATATTACAGATTATATTGGAGAAGTAAAATATCAGATATCACCACTGTCGTTCTATCAGGTGAATCCAGTGCAGACAGAGAAGCTGTATGGTCTGGCACTGGAGTACGCGGACTTAAAAGGTGACGAGACAGTATGGGATCTGTACTGTGGAATCGGAACGATTTCGTTGTTTTTAGCGCAGAAGGCAAAACAGGTTTATGGAGTAGAGATTATTCCCCAGGCAATTGAAGATGCCAAGAGAAATGCTGTTCTTAACGGATTTGAGAATGCAGAGTTTTATGTAGGAAAAGCTGAAGAAATTCTGCCGGAATATTACGAAGAGTATGCAAGAACGCATGGCGGAGAGAAAGCACATGCAGATGTAATTGTGGTGGATCCGCCGCGTAAAGGCTGTGAGGAGACATTGCTGCATACGATGACAGAGATGCAGCCGGATAGAATCGTGTATGTGAGCTGTGATTCTGCAACACTGGCACGAGATTTGAAGATTTTGTGTGAGAGAGGGTATCGGCTGGAGCGAGTGCGGGCTGTAGATCAGTTTCCGATGTCAGTGCATGTAGAGTGCGTGGTTGCACTACATCGGGTCGATATGTAAGAATCCTTGATTTTAGG
>DAVZKO010000026.1:0-29056 GCA_052272205.1 Schaedlerella sp.
TACACAATTATTGTCAATTTGCAAAATAAAAATGAACTTTTCTCCGGATACAACAATAACTGCTGCATCTGCTGCACTGACAGCTTCTTCTACTTCACCAGCAAAGTCAAAATATCCCGGCGTATCAAGAATATTGATTTTTGCTTTTTCCCACTCGATTGGAATCAAACTTGTTCCGATTGAAAAACCACGTTTTTGTTCTTCTTTATCAAAGTCACTTACCGTATTGGCTTCCGAAATCTTTCCCATACGATTCGTTGCACCGGATACATAAAGCATCGCTTCGGCAAGACTTGTTTTTCCGCTTCCTCCATGTCCAAGTAATACCACATTTCTAATCTCGTCTGTTCTGTAAACCTTCATGTTGCTGCCTCCTTGTATGTTTGTATGCATGTCTTATCTCGTTCTGATTCCGCATACGTATGATATGTGAATATTGTACTAAACATTTTTCAATATTACAACCTTTTTATATATTTTTCACAATATTTTTATTCTGTTGTATTGATAAACTTTGTAAACCCAAAATCATCTCTTCTTCCATTGGATAATCTCGGTTATTCTTTACTTTTACACGTTAAAATGGTAATATACTTAGGTATATGCATACATATATAAAGAAGGAGATTTATTTATGAAAGCAAAAAAAATCGGGTTTGTTGGTCTTGGATTGATTGGTGGTTCTATTGCAAAGGCAATTCGTCAATATTATCCCGACTATGAACTTCTTGCATTTGATAAAAGCAAAGAAACTTTAGCACTCGCTGTACAGGAGGAGATCATTCACACTGTCTGCTCTTCTATTGATGATAATTTCAGAGATTGTGATTATATTTTCTTATGTGCACCAATTGCATTTAATAATGCCTATTTAAGTCAGTTAAAGGAATATATTTCTCCGGATTGCATCTTAACTGATGTCGGAAGTGTAAAAACTTCGATTCATGAGGAGATTATCCATCTTGGACTGGAAGAGAACTTTATCGGAGGACATCCGATGGCCGGTTCCGAGAAAAGCGGATTTGTAAACTCCAAGGCGATTCTTATTGAAAATGCTTACTATATTCTTACACCTTCCGCAAAGGTAGCACCGGAAAAAGTAACAGCTTATAAAGAATTTGTTGCTTCCCTGAAAGCCCTGCCGATCGAACTGGATTATCACCAGCATGATATGCTTACAGGGACGATCAGTCACCTGCCGCATATTATCGCTTCTAATCTGGTGAATTTTGTAAAAGAAACCGATACACAAGATGAGCTGATGAAAATGCTTGCAGCAGGAGGATTCAAAGATATCACCAGAATTGCTTCTTCCTCTCCGATTATGTGGCAACAGATCTGTCTGAAAAACAAAGAGCCGATATCCAAGATTCTGGGACAATTTATAGACTCTTTATCTGCAACCAAAGAATTGATTGATAACGCTTCCGAGCAGGAATTGTACCATATGTTTGAAAGTTCCAGAGATTACCGTAATTCTATGCCAAATGGTTCCAGCGGACCAATCAAACGTCAGTTCTTATTGTACTGTGATATTGTGGATGAAGCCGGAGGAATTGCTACGATTGCAACAATTCTGGCAAGCAACCATATCAGTATTAAGAATATCGGTATTATTCATAATCGTGAATTTGAAGAAGGGGTTTTGTTAATTGAATTTTATGATCAGAACTCTTCCATCCAAGCGGCAGAGTTATTGAAAAAATATCGTTATATTGTATACGAAGTTTAACAAGAAGGGGATAAAAGCTATGGAATTAGGAAAAATTACAGGTCTGAAAGGCGAAGTAAATATACCGGGAGACAAATCCATCTCCCATCGATGCATTATGTTCGGTTCTATTGCCAAAGGGATTACAGAAGTTTCTAACTTTTTACAGGGAGCAGATTGTCTTGCAACGATAAATTGTTTTCGAAAAATGGGCATTGAAATCGAAAATCAGCATGATAAAATCATTGTACATGGAAAAGGGTTACATGGTTTGGATGCTCCAACAGAAATTCTCGATGTCGGAAATAGCGGAACAACAACACGATTGATATCCGGAATTCTGGTAGGACAACCATTTGAGTCAAAGCTTTCCGGTGATGCTTCTTTAAATTCGAGACCAATGAAGCGTATCATGGAGCCTTTGACACGTATGGGGGGACATATCTCCAGCGTTTTAAGAAACGGCTGTGCTCCGTTATACATTTCTCCGGGAAATCTTCACGGAATCCATTATGATTCACCGGTTGCTTCTGCTCAGGTGAAGTCCAGTATTTTACTTGCCGGTCTGTATGCTGATGGAGAGACTTCTGTTACAGAACCCTCTCTTTCACGTAACCACACAGAGTTGATGTTAAAAGAATTCGGAGCCGACATTCGTTCCCAGCATGATTTAACCGGTACAAAAGCAACGGCATTTATTCGCCCATGCGAGGAACTTTATGGACAGAAAGTTCTGGTGCCCGGAGACATCTCTTCTGCTGCTTACTTTATTGCTGCAGGATTACTTGTTCCAGATTCCGAGATCTTGATAAAGAATACGGGAATCAATGCTACAAGAGCAGGAATTTTAAAGGTGTGTGAAGCTATGGGCGCCGATATTACTTTGGTAAATGAACGTACAGAAGGCGGTGAAGCTATTGCAGATATCCTTGTACGGACAAGTGAGCTTCACGGAACGACCATTTCCGGTGATATCATTCCAACTTTGATTGATGAGATTCCAATCATTGCTGTTATGGCAGCAGCCGCACAGGGAACAACCATCATTAAAGATGCAGCAGAATTGAAAGTAAAAGAGACGAATCGTATTGAGACAGTCGTGGATAATTTGAAAGCTATGGGATGTGATATCATTGCAACGGATGATGGTATGATTATTCATGGAGGTAATCCGCTTCATGGTGCAACCATCCATACATTGCTTGATCACCGTATTGCCATGGCATTTAGTATCGCAGCACTGATCGCAGACGGTACAACTAAGATTCTGGACAGCAAATGTGTGGATGTATCCTATCCGACATTCTATGATACTTTTGAAGAATTGTTGTAATATTCAGCGAATCTTCGATTTATCCGATGCAATAAAGAATCTGTTTTTAACATATAAATAACAAAACCGAGAACCATTTTTTATCTATTACAAAAACTGGCTCTCGGTTTTATATTTATGATAATCTTGCAAGCATCTCGCTTACCGTCCACCCATATACAGAATGTCTTTTATATGGGGCAATCTGACATAATGGTTTCAATACAAAGTCACGATTCTGCATATCTACGTGAGGGACACAGAAATCCGGCTCCTGTATCACACAATCGTCATAGAAAAGAATATCCAAATCGAGTGTACGCGGTCCCCAATGTATCTTTCGTTCGCGACCGGCTTCCAGCTCAATTCGGTGAAGTTCCTCTAAGAGTTCTCGCGGAGTAAGCAAGGTACGCATCTCCAGACATCCATTTAAAAATTCATCTTGTTCCGTCACTCCATATGGCTCGGTCACGAGATAATCAGACACTTTTGTTACGATACAGCCTTTTATCTTGCGTAACGAGTTTACCGCTTCGTCAAGAAACTGCTGTTTGTTTCCAATATTAGATCCCAGTGCGATATATGCCGTATGCCATCCCCGCTCGATTGTTACTGATACTGTTTCAAGTGGTAATCCGATCGGTGCCCACGGCTTTTTCACTTCAATCTGAACCTTTTCAAGGTGTGTTACCTGTAACAATAGCTCTTCTGCCAGGCTTTCTGCGAGTCTCTCCAGTAATTGAAACGTATTTTTTCTGACATAGTTGTCAATGAACTGGCTCACTTCACCATAATGAATGGATGTCGTCAGATCATCGGTTTTACCTGCTTTACGAGTATCTGTATAAAGGATTGCTGAAACAATAAATTTCTGTCCTAATTTATTTTCTTCCGGGAATACACCATGATTCGCAAATATTTCCAGATTTTCTATTTTTATTTTATCCATAATCTTCCATTTATCTCCATCGTTGTTTTTCCTGATTCTTTATCGGACAGCTTTCAAATCAATCCAGTTGATGTTCTCTTAAAATAGCTTCTGTCATCTTGATCGCACGATAATTGGTTCGCACATCATGAACACGTACGAAAGAACAACCTTTCATCATACCCATAACCGTTGTTGCAAGCGTACCTTCCTCTCGCTCATCTGCCGGCAAATCAAGGGTCAGACCAATCATAGATTTTCTTGATGTGCCAAGAAGCACCGGATATCCTAACTGTTGAAGCACATCGACATGTTTCATCATCTCCAGATTCATCTCGTACGTTTTTCCAAATCCAATTCCCGGGTCTAACATAATCTTGTCATCCGCGATCCCGGCCTCTTTGGCAATACGGACAGTTTCTCTCAGATCATCCAGAACATCTTCAATAAAATTCTGATATTCTGTGTTGTCACGATTGTGCATCAAACAACATGCCGCCTGATATTTGGCAATCACTCCTGCCATATCCGCATCATATTTTAATCCCCAGATATCATTGATCAAATCGGCACCTGCCAAAAGAGAAGCTTCTGCCACCTTGCTCTTATAAGTATCTACCGATATCGGGATGTCAAATTCTGCTTTCAATTTCTCGATAACCGGTACAACACGTGCAATTTCCTCTTCATCGGATATCTGTACATGTCCGGGTCTTGTAGATTCGCCGCCTACATCAAAAATATCAACACCGTTTTCAGCCATTTCTTTGGCATGGTACAATGCCGCATCCAGAGAATTGTATCTTCCACCATCTGAAAATGAATCCGGGGTTACATTCAAAATTCCCATAATATATGTATGATGCTCTGTGTCAAATGTCTTTTTGCCTATAATCATATCTCTATCTCCATATTTTTCTTTTCTATTGTCCAATTACATTCCTGTTCAGACGGGCAACTATAACAAGCTCTTGATTTTTTATCTGCAGTATACAAAAGGCACTCCAAAACCTGCGATAAATCCAAGTTTTCTTTCTGCTTTATCCAATCGATTCGTTGTACTCTGTGATTCTGAATTGCATGTAGGATCGCATGCTCTTCCTCCTCTGAAAAACTGCCCTTCGGTAATTCTTGAAACAGGATTTCAGCAATTTCCGCAGAAGCCTTTTCATGAGGATAACCTTCCTCGTACTGTCTGTACTTTCCAATATCATGAAGTAAAGCCATGCTATAAATTACAGGCTTTCTAATTTTCAGATCCTGCTCCAGATTCAATATCCAAGCAATACGAGCCACATCTAAAAAATGCTCCATTGTATGACAACAAAACTTTCTTCCCTTTTCAGCTTTTTGCAAACGCATATAACAGTTCTGATATAACGGATGATTACGAATATATTCTATTTCCAGCATCTGTTTGCTCCCTATCTGATCTATCGTAACATTCGGAAAAATGTATCTTCCAAATCTTTATTATTCTCAAATACCCCTCTTTTTACAACTGTTACCGTCTGACTTCCAGGTTTTTTAATTCCACGCATCGTCATACACATATGCTCTGCTTCTATCATAACCATCACGCCTTTTGGATGGAGTTCCTTCATCATTGCATCTGCAATCTGACCGGTTAACTGTTCCTGGAGCTGAAGCCTGCGAGCAAACACTTCCACCGTTCGTGCCAGTTTACTTAAGCCAACGACTTCTCCGTCTGGGATATAGGCAATATGTGCTTTCCCATAAAATGGAAGCAAATGATGTTCACAAGTAGAATAAAATGTAATATCTTTCTCCAATACCATTGCATCATTGTCTACATGAAAACGTTTTTTCAAATGCTCGGCAGCATCTTCTTCCATTCCACCATAAATTTCCTCGTACATTCTTGCAATACGATCCGGTGTCTCCAACAATCCTTCACGCGTTACATCTTCTCCGATACCTTCCAATAATAGGCGGACTCCCTCTTTTACCTTATCATGATTTATCATCTGTTTATCCTCATTTTCTTATCTTTTACTGTCTTTTTGCAACAAGTCTCATTACATCTCCGAGATAGGATAATGAGCCAAATGCAATAATAACATCTTCTTTATCAGCCTGTTGCAATGCACTATCTACAGCCGCTTCTATGGATTCCATGCTTTGAACAGTCTGCCTCTGCTCTTTTACCTGTGGCAGTTCATCGCTTCCTCTGGATTCTTGCCACTGCATCTCAATTACTTGCTTTAACTCATCTGCCCCCAAAGTTCTTTCTGTATTTGGAAGATTGATGGTGTAGATCTGTTTGGCTAATGGTAACATAATCTGTACGATTTTCTCATATTCTTTATCCTTAAACACGCCCATTATGTAAATGAACCGCTTTTTCGGAAAATAATTCTCCAACGTTTTTCTCAATAGTTTTGCAGCATCCTCATTATGTGCCCCATCTACTATAAATACCGGCTTTTCATGAATACAGGTGAATCGCCCAATCCATGTTGTCTTTGCAAACCCGGTTCGAATATGTTCCAATGAATCTCTTGCATTTGCAAAGAAAACATCTTGTTCTATATTGGCCAAATGCTCTTTTTCTTGTAATGCCAAAAGTACTTCGCATGCAGTTGTAGCATTTAAAATCTGATATTTTCCGGCTAATGAAATATGTATATTTGTAAACTGCTTATAGGAGAAGTCCTGTCCATGATAAGACTCTTTTAAAATCCGTACTTTTTCCGGCTCAACAAACCGAATAGTGGCATGTTTTTGTCTGGCAATTCGTTCTAACACGGTTCTCACCTTTGTATCTTGTGCCGCCGAAACCACCTGACACCCCGGTTTTATAATTCCTGCCTTATTCGCAGCAATTTCTTCGAGTGTATCTCCCAAAAAGCCCATATGATCCCGACTGATGGTTGTAAATACAGCTACTTCTGTGGTCGTTATAATATTGGTTGCATCCAATGTCCCACCCAATCCGGTCTCCAACACAACATAATCACAATGTACTTTCTGAAAATATAAAAAAGCTATTGCGGTCTCAACTTCAAATACGGTCGGACTTGCCTTTCCGTTTGTCTCCATACGCACAATAGCCTTCTGAACTTCTTCAACTAATTCTGTAAATACTTCTTCCGGGATCCAACTGCCGTTTACCTGTATCTTTTCCAAATAACCAACTACGGTTGGTGAAACATATCTTCCGACACAGAATCCGGCTTCACTTAATATTGTAGATATATATGCAAGCACAGATCCCTTTCCGTTCGTTCCCGCAATGTGTATGAACTTCAGCATATCCTGTGGGTCGCCAAGCTCATGCAACAGCTCTCGAATCGTATCCAAGCCAAGTACACTTCCGTATTTCGACACTTCGTCCAAATATACCCTTGCTTCTTCGTAGGTCACGTTTCTCGTTTCCTTTCCAATTTTTGATTGCTTTCGCTGTTGTTCATCATATCACTTCTATAATGTTCTCACAAGTAGAAATTTCTATCTTTTCTGATTGGATTTTTGTTTTATCCTACAAATTCTCATCCAACATATAAATCAATGCATTGCAAATACATGCGGCAATGTTGCTTCCGCCTTTTCTTCCTTTCGCAACGATATACGGAGTCTGATCCAATTTCATAATCAATTCCTTTGATTGCACCACATTCACAAAACCAACCGGGACTCCGATGATAAGTTCCGGATTGACAATCCCCTGTTCTACCTGCTCATATAGATGAATCAATGCTGTCGGCGCATTTCCAATCGCATAAATCAATTTTTGATTCAATTTTGCGGCTTTATCCATACTTGCAACAGCACGTGTCGTTCCATTTTGCTTTGCCTGCATCGCAACATCTTCATCCGACATAAAGCAAAAAACTTCTCCGCCATACTTGGCAAGTCTTTTTTTATTGATGCCGGATTTTCCCATCTGTGTATCTGTTACAATCGATGCGCCTTGCCGGATTGCCTCCAGTGCCTTTTCTACCGCATTGTCTGAAAACTTCAAGTTCTGTGCATAGTCAAAATCTGCACTGGTGTGAATACATCGTTTTACAATCGGCTCTGTTCCCGGAATCAGTTTTATATCTCCTAATTCCTGCGTGATAATTTCAAAACTTCTTCTCTCAATATCTTTGGGTAATACCTGTTCTAATTCGATACTCAATCTTTTCACCTGCTCTTCCTGCTGCTATTTTAATTCCATTCCAATCCCACAAACAACCCGTGTGACCTTATCTGCGTACCGGGAAAGTTCTGTACAAACTCGTCCGACCTGCTCTCTGTAATAACGCTCAAACGCATCAATCGGTACAAGTCCATATCCAATCTCATTACACACAATCACACGATTCTCTTTGCGATCAAGGATGGATGCAACGATTTCTTCTACGTCCCATGTCTCGTTCTTTAATGCTCGGTTTATATAAGATTCAAAATGGTAAATTCCTTCTGTATTTTGAATAACTTCAAAAGAATCGTTTTCTCCGTCTGCCCACTGTATCTGGGGATATAATTGTCTTGCATATGCAAGCTTTCCCTGATAAGCTCCGCCTATAATAAAATGCATTCCCACTCTGTGTTTATCCATTGTTATCCCCTTCTCTTTTTTATATGAAATACGCTGTCCGTACACAACTTCTGTTACTTCTTTTGCCATCTCCGCCAATTTGCAGTTGATACCACCTAATATTTTTTTATACAAAGACATTTCTTTGGAATCAGCCATGGATTCCGAAAACACTTCGTTTGTTACAATGACAATATTTTGATACGCTGCATTCAGCATACGGACACCTTCCGTAATAAATTCGATGAGTTTCTCTACGAGCTCATCCTCTGTAATTTCCGGATGTTGATTTCTTATAATTGTACTCGCTCCACTTGCATCAAACAATTCATTTGCAACGAGATTGGACATACATTCTAACAATAAGCCTGTCTCTTTATTTGAAGCATTTTGACACTGCATCTTTTGAGCAAATGCCACCAGATTTGTAAAACATTCTTCGGTCTGAAAATTCTTTTCCGCACGCATTTTCCGATGGCGTTTTATTTTTTCCTCGGTTTCTTTTCCATATGGAATCATCGTTGCAAGATAGGTTCTATCACTCTTATTTTTCTTACATAATTCGCACAGCCTGCTTTCCGCATACTCTGATTTACCGCTTCCACTTCCACCTGTCACGAGATATAACATATAATTTTCCCTCTTCTATTTATTCTGTACTTTCTCACTTGTAATCAACATCTGCATATCGATATTCATTTGCACCGGTTGCAGGGATCTGTGTAATTCCGGTTATTTCTGGACGAATGAGATTGCAGTTTTTCGTAGAAAAAAGTGGAATCACATAGAACTGTTCTCCAACCGCCAGTTTCTCAGCTTCCTGTATCAACTCTGTTCGTTTTTGCGAATCCTGTTCCGAATTTGATTGTGCTACAAGTGCATCATATTTGGCATCTGCAATTCCGCTGCAATTATAAGTGCTGTTGGAAAGCAACATTGATAAATAGGTATATGGGTCTGCAAAATCTGCAGTCCAGTTCATTCGGCACAAATCAAAATTACCCGCTTTCCGCTCGGAATAATTCACCTGTAACTCCTGTGCACTTAATTGGATATCAATATTCAGGTTTTTCTTCCATTGCTCTTGAAGCACCTGTGCCGTATCAGAATCCAATTCCAGAGACGGATAATAATATGTTAATGTTGGAAATCCTTCTCCATTCGGATAGCCGGCTTCGGCAAGTAACTGCTGCGCCTCTTTTACATTTTCTTCAAACGGAGCTTCTGCCTCATCAACATAATATGCTCCCGTGTTTTTATCCAACATATATTTTGCAATAAAATTTTTTGTAGGCTCGGTAATACCGCCTGTTATCTCACATAATTCTTCTCGATTAAGGGCAAGACTCAACGCCTTGCGTACGCGCACATCATCCAAAGGTTTTACATTCAGATTTGGATAAATGTATCTCGTAGCAATGTTATCCGTCACGACCAGGTCTTCCTGTCCTTCATATTGTTCCATAACCGCAGACGACAAACCGGTTGCGATATCAATTTCTCCTGTCTCATAAGCATTTTGCATTGCCTCTTCGCTGTCAAAAAATCGATATGTGATCTGATTCAAGTTGACTTTATCTGCATTCCAATAGTTTTCATTTTTCTTTAAAACAAAATAATTCTCCGGCTCATATTCTGTCAGATAAAATGGTCCGTTTGATACGCTGGTCTGTGGATCTTTATCCCATCCACTGTCCGCTGCATCCGCATATTTCTCACAGGAAGGTGTATACACAGGAAGTCGAAGGAGATCCAAAAAATATACACAAGGTTCTTGTAAATGAAAGATCAACGTGTTGTCATCCGGTATCTCCACGCCTAGCGTATCCATCTCTTTTTCTCCATTATAAATTGCTTCCGCATTTTCAATCGGATACAAATAATTTGCATATCCACTACCACTTTTTGGATTTAACGCCCGTGTGATCGTATTCAAAAAATCTTCGGCTGTAACCAAGGTCCCATCCGACCAAAGTGCATCCTTTCTTAAATGAAAAGTCCAAACCGTGGCATCTTCATTTACTTCATAAGATTCCGCTGCACGATACTCCAGTTCTCCATCCTGATTGTAAGTGACAAGTTCATCCAAAGCGGTTACCGAATATGCCAGATATGTCAACGCAATATTACCGGCCGGGTCTAATCCACCGGTTTCACTATTGATGCCAATTGTAATGGCTTTCTCGTTTTTATCTGTGGCAGACGTATTCCTTCCACATCCGGATAAGCCAAAAGAGCTGATCAGCAATATTGCCACTATCCTATTAAAAACATTTCTTCTCTTTGTTCGTATTTCTTTGTTTTTTTTCATCCTGACCTCTTTTCTTTCACATCCTATATAGAATCCGCTGCTTTTCTTATCTAAATAAAACTTTTAAATCTGCACACCCATTTGATATCCTTTACTTCGTTTCCCGGCATGCTTTTCCGAATATAAGAAACAAGCCACACGGTGTTCGCCAAATTGATATAATTCCGGTTGTTCCCTCTTGCAACATTCCATCGCATATCTGCAGCGTGAGACAAAAGGACACCCGTTTGTTCGGCGTTGTTCTGTCCATCTCTCGATACCTCCTGCTAATTTTTTGCGTGCCAATTTCGGCTCAGTATCAAGAATTGAATTCAAAAGCAATTTGGTATACGGATGCCAGGGTTCTTTATAAATTTTTTCTGTATTCCCTGTTTCCACAATCTGTCCTGCATACATAACGGCAACTACATCACACATTCTTCGTATTACTTGAAGGTCATGTGAAATAAATAAATAGGTGAGTTTTTTCTCTTTTTGAACCGTACTTAAAAGTTGTAAGATCTCTTCCTGCACAGTTACATCCAATGCAGAAACCGCTTCGTCTAATATAAGCAATTGCGGGTCTGCAAGCAGTGCTCTTGCAATTCCAATCCGCTGTCGTTGCCCTCCTGAAAATTCGGACGGATACTTCCATCGGTCAGATTCGGATAATCCTACTTTTTGTAAGATTTCAGAAATACGTTTGAAAATTTCTTTATCATCTCCTATAATTTCCCTGTTTTCTCTCTTGTTTTGTACCAGATATTTCTCCCTTACAAATACTTCCCGTAATATTTTTTCAACGGTATATTGTGGATCTAAAGAGCTTTTTGTATCTTGGAATACCATCTGTATTCCTTGTATCTGTTCGGTTGTCCTTTTCTCTATTTTGGGCATAAGAGCATGGCCACAGAAGTGCAGCTCTCCACTGGATGGTTGCTCCAAGCCTGTAATCAACTTTGCAAGTGTTGTCTTTCCACAGCCACTCTCCCCTAACAATCCATAGATTTGTCCGCTCCGAATTTGTAACGAGATATCCTTTAGAGCAGGACGTACGGAATTATTTTTCAAGAACAGACTCTGTTTGTTTCCATATATTTTCCACAAATGCCGGATATCCAAAAGAGGAGGTTCGTCCATTTCTCTTCGTTCAAATAGTTTCGATTTTCGTTTCGCATTTTCAATCAATCTTTTGGTATACGGATGCCGTGGTTCATAAAATATCTCTTCAACCATACCGGTTTCTATTATCTTTCCCCTTTGCATAACCAGTACTTGTTCTGAAAGCATGGAAATCACACCAAAATCATGACTGATAAGTAAAATTGCCGTACCATTTTCCTGTGACATCTGTTTCATACGAGACAATATCTGTCTTTGTACTGTCACATCCAATGCACTTGTAGGTTCGTCTGCGATCAAAAGCTTGGGTTCACAGGCAAATGCAATCGCAAGTGCAACTCGTTGACATTGGCCACCGGATAATTCATGTGGATATCGCTTCATCCATTCTTCCGGTTGCTGCAGACCAGCTTGTTCCAATAATTGTTTTGCTCTTTCTTTTCGTTTCGCATAATTCATCTTTTCAGAAGTATGGATCTGAATGGTTTCCATAAGCTGTCTGCCTATTCTTTGAGAAGGGTTCAGATAACTTTTGGGTTCCTGAAATACCATTGCTATTTGTTTTTGCTCAGCATGGATCTGATAACTGTCATAAGAAATTTGTGCAGAATGTGGAAGGAGTCCTGCAATCGTTCGTGCCAGCGTGCTTTTTCCAGAACCAGATTCGCCTACAATTCCAAGAATCTCTCCATACTGCAGGGTAAAGCTAATCTGATCTACAGCCTGTTCTTCGTGCGATAGAAAATGATGTGAATTGACATTTCCAACAATAGCATGTGCCCTGTTTTTTCTATTCTCCTCATAATTCTTATAATGCACGCTTAAATTTTTTACTTCCAGTAAATTCATCTTTTTTCCTCTTCTTCCAATCCCAAACCAATCAGATTCCATGCCAGAATCAAGATACACAATACAAGAATCGGATATAGCATCTGTGTCGGATATAACCGCATTTGTGAACGGGCATCTTGAATCATGGTTCCGAGACTTGCAGTCGGTGCAGAAATGCCGATTCCCAAAAAGCTTAAAAAAGCCTCCATAAAAATAGCTTTTGGAGCAAAGAATATCATGGATACCGTAATCGTTCCGCGAATATTTGGCAGAATATGCCTCAAGATTACGTTTATGCTGTTCCATCCTAAAAGACGCGCTGCTGAACAATATTCCAGTTTCTTTACCCGCATCGTTTCCCCTCGTACAATTCTCGCGAACTCTGTCCACCCGGAGATACAAATTCCAAGTAATACACTTTGTAAATTTGCTCCCAGTACAAGGGTGATCAGAATCATGTAGAGAAGGGACGGTATCGAATCCACCATATCGGCCACACGCATACAGATTAAATCAATCGTACCTCCGATATAACCGGAAACAATCCCGATTGCAATCCCAATAACTGCACTGATACCTGTACTCGCAATTCCAATAAACATGCTGATTCTAAGTCCATACCATACTCGTACAAAAATGTCTCTGCCAAATTTATCTGTACCAAAGAGATGGGTAAGTGAACTACTCAAATTACGAGATGCAGCATCCTGCATCCGATAAGACTGTTTGGAGAGTATCGGAATAAAAACTGCACACAAAAAAAGCAGCAACATCATGATCAATCCAATTTTTAGCTTTTGATTCTCCCATCTTTTGTATTTCATTCGATTTTAACTCCACTTTTCTTTCTACCTTTGTTCCATTCTATCGACATATAGATATCAGCAGTTTTAAGATTCTCCAAGATATTCTGTACGTATTCTTGGATTGATCCATGCACAAAGTAAGTCTGTAAAAAGATTCACTGCAATAACAATACTACCCATAAAAATCGTTAATCCGAGAATCAATGTATAATCCCTGTTTACAATAGAATTGACAAATTCTCTTCCGAGTCCGGGAATTGCAAAAATACTTTCCACCGCAAAGCTTCCGGTGATCAAAAATGCAGTGGCAGGTCCGATATAATTCAGAACCGGAATCCATGCATTTTTTAATACATGTCCAACAATAATCCGGAAGCTACTCAAATGCTTGGCCTTTGCCATTACAACGTAGTCTTGTTCCAGTTCTTTCTCAAAAGAACTCTTCATCATTCTTGTCACAACCGCCATAGGATAACAAGACAATGTAAAAACCGGGAGAATATAACCTCTCCAGTCATTTAAGCCTACGATTGGTAGTATCTTCCAGTGTACTCCAAACAACAATGCGGTAACAAGTGCAATCACAAAATTAGGAACACAGGTTCCGAACATTGTCCCTGTGATAATCCCTTGTCTTATAAACGTTTTCTTAGATAAAACCTGCCAGATTCCCAATACTGTGCCGCCTAGAAATGCCACAAGTGCAGAGAGAATTCCAATCCGCATGGTATCCGGCGCCGCCTGTCGAATCACCGAAGTTACCGTAACACCGGCTTTTTTATAGGATACCCCCAAATCTCCATGCAACAATCGATACATATAAGTTTGATACTGCTCAAGAATCGGTTTGTCCAGTCCATATTCTTCTTCTATTTTTTGTTGAACTTGTTCTGAAACGTTGGCCGTTTGGAACGGACTTCCGGGCATCAGTCTCACAAGAAGAAATGTAATTGTAATCAACATAAGCAGTGACACTACTCCCATCCCGATGCGTTTCATGGAATATCTTAACATGACTCACTTCTCCCATAATTTTGCAAAACACACTCTATAATAGAATCTTCGGATGCCTTTTCTGCAATCTGTACTGTCATCTCATTTTCCTTTGCAACAGCCGCTGTTTGATTTCCGATACATATTGCCCGAATCTGTTTTCGAATCTCTTTCTTTTGTATCCGTTCAACAAATCCACGTACGGTAGATCCACTCGTAAATATAACTGCATCGAAGCATCCTTCCCGGATCATCGGGATGATCTCATTATCTACTGCTGTAGGTGTCTCATAAATTGTATCGTATAGCGGAATATCCTTAACCAACAATCCAGCCTCGCACAACGGAGGAAGCAACTCTTTTGAGCCTTGTTTGGCTCGTAGGATAAGGACTTCACTGTTCGACTCCAATCGCCTGGCAAGTTGTGTTCCAAGATGTCTTGCATCGTATACCTCCGGCATAAGATCCGGACACAATCCATATGTTCGCAATCTTTGACCGGTCGCTTCACCGATCACTGCAAATTTTATCTGTGATTTATTTGAAAAGAGCATTCGAATATCCCAGTTCATCTGTTGGAGTTTTTCAAAAAAGACATCAACCCCAATGGCACTTGTAAATACCATCCAACAGATATCTGCTTTCGCATTCAGCACATTTTCTAAATCCATATTGTCAGCAATTGGCACTGTCCGAATCGTAGGCATCTCCAATACCTGTGCGCCAAGATGTCTTAATTTTTCAGCCAGAGAAGTGATGTTCTGACGCGGTCTTGTAAGGATAAATGTTCTTCCTGCCAACGGTCTGTGTATCAACCAGTTAAACTGCCCGGAAAGTGCACAGACTTTTCCAACAATGATGATCGCCGGAGTCTGGAGATTGGCTTCTTTTACTTTTTCTGCTATGTGTTTTATATCTGAAATTACTTTTCGCTGCCTTGCTGTCGTGCCTTTCTCAATAACTGCAGCCGGCATAGTTTCTTCCATTCCGGCATCTAAAAGTCCCTGACATATTTTTGAAAGTACACCAATTCCCATCAAAAAAAGAAGTGTTCCGTTCATATTTACAAGTGCTTCATAATTGATGTTTAATGAGCCGCCTTTCTTTGCATGTCCGGTGATCACATGAAAAGAAGATGCAAAATCACGATGTGTAATTGGTATTCCGGCATAGGTTGGAACTGCCGATGCCGAGGTGATTCCCGGGACTACTTCAAACGGAATCCTGTTTTCCACGAGGGTTTCTACTTCTTCACCTCCACGTCCAAACACAAAAGGATCTCCTCCTTTTAATCGGAGAACCTTTTTCCCCTTGAATGCCTCTTGTACCAGTATGTTATTAATCTCATCCTGTGAAGCACTGTGTTTTCCGGAACGTTTTCCCACATATATCATCTCTTTATCGGAAGAAATTAAGGAAAGGATTTCTGCACCTACCAACGCATCATATATTATGACATCTGCTTCTTTTAATAATTCTCTTGTTTTTACCGTTAATAATCCGGCATCCCCAGGTCCTGCACCTGCGAGCCAAACCTTTCCTGTTTTGTGTTCCATTACTCAGTCTCCTTTAGGATTTCCTAGTTATATGTTTTCATAAGTCGATTGGCAAGCTCTTCTCCCAGCTTTTGAGCCTCCGTACAATTTCCAATAATTTCACCGGTTCGGATCTCTTTGGTAACCGGATGTTCATAAAGACCTGTCAGTTTTATGTCTGTTCCACGAATCACAGCATGAGCTGCCGTCGGTGACGTACAATCTCCATCAAGTACACGTACAAAAGTTCGCTCTGCCTGTACCGCAATTCTGCTAACTGAATCGTCAATTCCATCAAGCCAGGAATAATCTTCTCCTCTTCTGCCCTGTATCGCCAGGATTCCCTGACCTGCTGCCGGGATCATCTCATCGGTTTCAAAGATTCTTCCGATGACTGATTCCATACCGAGGCGTTTCAGGCCTGCAAGAGCCAAAATTGTTCCGTCATATTCTTCTTCCTGTAATTTACGAAGTCTTGTCTGTACATTTCCCCGAATTACACGGAACCGACAATTGGGATATATATTTTGCATCTGTAATTTACGTCGCTGGCTGGAAGTTCCTAAGATTCCTTCTTCCGGAAATGTATGCCGGCCCGGCTTGAAAATTAACACATCTCTCGGATCTTCTCGTTTTCCGTAAGCAAGAATCGGTAATTCTTCATTCTCGACCATTGGCACATCTTTCAAACTATGAACAGAAATATCAATCCGTCCATCTAACAATGCTTTTTCTAATTCTTTTACAAACAACCCTTTTCCACCGATCGTACTTAAGCTCTGATTTAGTATTTTATCTCCGGAAGTTTTCATTGTAATAATTTCAGTTCGTATCTCCGGATGTTTTGCCTGAATCTGTGCCCGGATCAGCTCTGCCTGAACTTGTGCCAGTTGGCTCTCTCTGCTCCCAATTCGAATTGTTTTTTGCATATCATTGCCTTTCTTTGTCTCCATAATAACTTATACGATGTCTTCTATCGGCCACTCATAATATTTCTCGTTTTATGAATTTGTCCATTCATTTAAAATTCGATAAACGGCATCCATATCCAGGTTCGCCCGAATAATCTCTGCAAGTTTGTCATACTGCTGTTCTTTATATACAGCCATATCGACCGCCTCTACTTGATCGGCATCCAATCCTTTCTGCTTCAAAAGAGCAACAACCAACTGTTTTGCAACATTCGGTTTATCAAAAATCCCATGTACATAACTTCCGTACACACATCCCTTTGCAGCTCCATCTGACGTAACCTGCTCCGACAACAGGTTGTTTAGCTCTAAGATATTTCCTGTATCCTCCAGATATGTTGTTTTTCCCATATGAATTTCGTATCCTTCGATTTCCGTTCCTTCTAATTCAGAAAGTAATCCCGGTACATGTTTAAATACACCTTTTACGCGAGTACGTGTCTTTTCATTTTGAAAGACTGTTTTCGTTGGAAGCAGTCCCAGTCCGCGAAGCTTTCCTTCTTTTTCAACGCCATCCGGGTCTATTATTTCTTCTCCGAGCATCTGATATCCCCCACAAATTCCAAATGCCAGTTTTCCATGTCTGGCATGTTTTTGTATTTTCATTTCCAGACCATTCTGCCGCATCCACAAGATATCTTCCATTGTATTTTTACTGCCGGGAAGAATCACTGCATCCGGATTACCAAACTCCTCTGCACTGCTCACATAACGGACAGAAACCGTCTCCATACATTCCAATGCCATCATATCTGTAAAGTTTGACAGTCTCGGAAAACGAATTACAGCGATATCAATAAGTGCTGTCGTTTTCTTATTCTGAATGCGTTCTGACAGACTATCTTCATCATCAATATCCAGATAAAAATAAGGAATCACACCAAGCACCGGTTTACCGGTTCTCTCTTCGAGCATCTCCAGCCCCGGTTCTAAGATTTTCTTGTCTCCACGGAATTTATTGATTACAGTTCCGACAATCCGTTCTTGTTCATCCTTCTCCAAAAGTTCTATCGTACCAACAATCTGGGCAAATACCCCGCCACGATCGATATCCCCGACCAGCAATACCGGTGCATCCACAAGCTCTGCCATTCCCATATTTACAATATCTTCCTGCTTCAAATTAATCTCAGCCGGACTTCCGGCGCCCTCGATCACAATAATATCATACATTTTATCCAATTGTTCATATGCCTGCATAATAGCTGGAATATACTCTTTTTTATGCCGATAATATTCCATCGCAGACATATTACCCCTGACTTCTCCATTGATGATAACTTGTGATCCCGTGTCACTGGATGGCTTCAACAGAATTGGATTCATCAATACGGAAGGGGTGATTCCGGCAGCTTCTGCCTGCATCACCTGTGCTCTTCCCATCTCAAGTCCTTCTTCCGTAATATAAGAATTCAATGCCATATTCTGAGATTTGAATGGTGCAACTTTATACCCATCCTGTGCAAATACTCTGCACAATCCACCTGCAAGAATACTCTTCCCTGCATTCGACATCGTTCCTTGTATCATAATTGGTTTTGCCATATTTTTTCCTCTTCTCGTAAAACTGATAATAATCTGTCGTTTTCTTCCTTTTTCTTAACTGCAATGCGATAATATCCTTTTTTTAATCCGACGTAATTCTGACAATCCCGAATTAAAATCTGCTGTTTCAGAAGTTGTTCTGATAAAGATTCTTCCTTCTTTTCATCTCGATATAATAAAATGTAATTGGCATCGGATGGGGTATATGAAATCTCGATGGCTTCCAACTCCATCTCCATTCGTTGTCTTTCTTCTGTTATATATCGCCGTACCATTGCAACGCGTTCTGCATCCTGAAGCGCTGCAATTCCAGCTGCCTGCGCTACCGTCGATACACTCCAGGGCTGTCTTATTGTTTGGATCCGGTCCAGTAAAGTACGATCGCTACATAGCAAATATCCAAGTCGAAGTCCCGGCATTGCATGCATTTTAGTAAATGCTCGTAAAATGACAAGATTGGGATGTCTGTTCGTTTCTTCCTGCATCGTTGCCGTTTCCGGGTTTTCTAAAAACTCATAAAAACATTCATCCAATACAAATCGGATTTGGTACTCATTACATCTTTTTAATATCTTTTTTAATAATTCTTTTGAAATCTTTTTCCCGGTAGGATTATTCGGAGAACACAAGAATAAAATATCTAAATCCGGGGTCAGATACGAAAGGAATCCTTCATCCAACGCAAATTGTCTGCTTGTATGCAAGTATGCATATTGTATTTCACAACCAACAGTACGCAAAGCCTGTTCATATTCCGAAAATGTAGGCGCTGTTATCAATGCTTTCTTTGGCTTTTCTGCCAGTACAAGCGAAAAAATCAAATCTGCCGCACCATTTCCACACAAAATATATGCCTGAGGTAAATTCAAATAATGTGATAATTCCTGTACTAAATCACGGCACCGGTTATCAGGATAACGGCTTATCTCTTTCAACGCTTGTTCTGCTGCAGCAATAACCCCGGCGCTTGGACCAAAAGGATTGATGTTCGTTGAAAAATCTAATATCTGATTGTAATCTTTATAATTGTAAATATCTCCACCATGTACATACTGCATATCAAATTCCTTACTTTACCTTAAATCCCCTCTATTTTTACGCTCTATCCAATTGCATAATTGTATACAATATAGAGTCATCTGTGCCTTTGTCAAATTATAGCATAAAGAGTACATATTTTCCTGCTCCAAATATTAACATTGTAACAATTGCTGTCACATACATCAATCGGTTTGTACGACAAATATCCTCAATAAGCACCGGTCGAATCGCATCTCCAATATACGGTTTCTTATACAACTTTCCAAAATACCATGCATCTCCTGCCAATTGAATATCCAGTACTCCTGCGC
This sequence comes from Schaedlerella sp., assembly GCA_052272205.1. GTDB lineage: Bacteria > Bacillota > Clostridia > Lachnospirales > Lachnospiraceae > Schaedlerella. Next base: position 19,943 of record DAVZKO010000026.1, read on the forward strand.
ATACCGCTTCTGTCTGTGCCGAATTTGGGCTGCTGTGATGATAACGGTCACGGACAAATATTTTCCATCCATTCTTCCAATCCATCCCACATATAACCGACGCCAATAGCATCAATATTGCAGAAATTCGTGCCGGTATATAATTCACAACATCATCCATCTTTGCTGCCATTCTTCCAATATATAGATATTTCTCATCTTTATACCCTAACATTGAATCCATCGTATTCATTGTCTTATAGGCCATTGCAAGTGGCGCTCCACCGATTATCATATAGAACAGCGGAGCGATTACACCATCGGATGTATTCTCCGCGATTGTCTCTATCGTTGCTTTTGTTACCCCTTCATAGTCCAACCGCTGTGTATCCCTTCCCACAATCATAGATACCGCTTTTCTTGCTCCGTCCAAATCTTTCTCTTTTAATCTATCATACACTTTCATGCTCTCTGTTTTTAAGGATTTTGCTGCCAACAATTGATAGCACCAGAACATCTCCAGGAGAAATGCCGCCTGCGGACTTCTGACTTTTAAAAAGTACAATATTCCATACGGACCCCCAGTAAACACCGCTACCATAATTCCCCATAATATCGCTCCACCGATAAGAAGACCGGTCTTTGAATCTCCCACAATCTTTCGGATCAATCTCTCAAGCAACGATATACAGTTTCCCATAATCCGAACCGGATGATACAACCAGACCGGATCTCCAAACAAAAAGTCTAAAACAAATCCTCCTATGCATGTCATCAATGAGGTCATAATTTTCTTATCTCCTTCAACGCTTTCTTACCGGAGAGCCAATCTTTTTCATCCAAGTTTCCCTGATATCCTTCTCCGTTTTTTAACATCCAGTCATAAAATGTGGAGGGTTGTTCTGACAACTGTGATAAAACTGCCATAATAGACCCACCATGAATAACAAAACATATACTCTTTTTCTTCTGTTTCAAAGCCTGAGAAACAGATTCTTCGAAGCCTTTCCGACATCTGTTCAAAAATGCTTCATGGCTCTCTCCATTTGGGAACGGCAATGTGCCATTGGATTGCATCCATTTCCGGTATTCCGGTACATCCTTTAACTCTTCATATGTTTTGTTTTCAAACAAACCGAAGTCGCTTTCTCGAAGTTTTTGTTGGATTTGGATTCCCTGATTCGGAAAATAAATTTTTGCTGTTTCCATACAACGTTTTAACGGACTAGAAACTACAAAATCCGGTGACTGGTATGCTTCCAGCTTCTTTTTCATTTTATCAATTACAATCTGTTGTTCCTCACTTTTTATCAAAGGTTCATCCGTTCTTCCGATATATCGATGCTCTATATTTCCCTTTGTCTTTAAGTGACGAATCAAGTATATCTTCATCCGCTGTCTCCTATCCTATCTTCCCTGCCAAAACTGTTGCTGCCAGTAAAATCAATTCACAAATTTGAAGAAAATATCCTGCCAAATCTCCGGTTATCCCTCCAAATTGTTTCTTGCATACTCCTTTGTAATATAAAAAGAATATCCCGGCTGCAATTAGCATCATTATTCCCGTCTTAAGATTGTATACAAGCATACCCGTGCATGATAATATCATCCAGCCATACATTGTAACCTTGACCACCTGCTTTTGTGCAGCATCCTGAAATGTTTTCGCCAATCCACTGTCTCTTGCCGCATCAAATGTCACAACAGAATACCCGCTAAGCGCTCTTGATAATATATAACCACAAGCTACAAGTGGAAGGATTTCTTTTCCGGCTTCACTCCATAGTGCAAGACTGCATAAAAGATAACACCCCATTCCGATAATTGCAAATGCGCCTGAATTTGAGTCCTTTAAGATTGCCAGTTTTTTTTCTTTATCTCCCCAGGAACTAAGTGCATCCATTGTATCCAAAAAACCATCCAGATGAATCCCTCCGGTTATAACAATCGGCACAAGTGTCATTATAACTGCAAAAAACAGCACTCCAAATGTACTGTTCTTTAGCAAAGTCCCGATTGCCTGTATACAACCTCCGATCACGATTCCAATCATCGGAAAAAAACACATCGCATATTTCATGTTTTTTTCATTCCAGTCTATTTTGGGCATTGGTATTTTTGAATACATGGAAAAAGCAATTATCATAGATTCAAAAAAATTTCTTACCATCATTGTAGTACCTCATACTGCTCTACATGGATATCCTCAAATGTTCCCATCTGTCGGTATACCTGTAGTCCCATGTCAAGTAAAGGCATAGCAGCAACCGCTCCGCTTCCTTCTCCCAGACACATATTGCAATCTAAAAACGGAGAAAGCCCCAATTGTTCCAGCAGCATCCGCCCGGCAGGTTCATTGGACACATGAGAAGCAATCATATAATCCACAGACTCCGGGACCATCTTCATTGCACACAACGCCGCTGTAGTAGAAATAAATCCATCTAAAACAATCGGCACATGATAGATTGCCCCTCCGAGGCAAACTCCCACCAATCCGGCAATGTCCAGTCCTCCTACTTTCGATAAAACGTCTATGACATCCTTAGAATCAGGGCGTAACCTTTGAAGTGCATCTTTGATCACATCTATTTTTCTTTGCAGTCCATTTGAAGATAATCCTGCACCTTTTCCGGTAACTTCTTCTACTTTCTTTTGTAACAGTGCCGCTGTAACCGCACTGCTTGTAGTTGTATTTCCAATGCCCATCTCACCGGTTGCCAAAATATCGTATCCATTTTCTTTGCACTCTTTTACCATATTAATTCCAACTTGGATGGCTTGCCATACTTGTGTTCTGCTCATAGCCGGTTCCATTGCAAAATTTTTAGTTCCGTATGCAACTTTTTTCTCCGGAATGGTCACCGACTTTACATCCGTTGCCATGCCAATATCAACAGGCAATAAATCAACACCTGCAATGTCTGCCATAATATTGGTACTTGCTCCATGATGTGTGAAATTATCTGCAACAATTGCTGTTACCTCTTGTCCTGTCTGCGTCACACCCTCTGCAACTACCCCATTATCCGCACACATGATGATCAACCCTTTCTTCTGTAGATCATATGCTGCATTTCTTTTCATTCCCGCTATACGAATTACCACATCCTCCAGCTTGCCTAAGCTAAAAAGTGGTTTGGCAACAGACATCCATCGTACTTTGGCTTTCTCCATACTTGTTTTATCCGCTGCTTGAATCTGACCTCTTAATGTCTCTATTGTCATCTCTGTCATTGTTTTGTCTTATCCTTTTGTCTTATCCTTTTGTGTCGTTAATGTCTACGCTCGCATTCTACTCATTATTCCACGCTCTGCATGCATCCACAAATCGTTCTACAAACTTTCGGTTAGACGCAAAATAAAGATGTGGAAATCCGGCAAATAGATTTTCTTTCATATGTACGCAATTCCAAGTTCTCTTTTTGTCCGGTTTTACCGCCAGACAATCATTTCCATTTTCTGTACTATCCCAGTAATGAAATTCATGCGCCTTGATTTCTTCTCCCTTACGCAAAAACACTCCATCTGTTTCGGCTTGTAAAGTAATATAACCAAATCGTCCCAACCGATTCGTCCGAAACGCTTCCCCATCTATTATATTTGCCATCGGTAATGTTGCCTGCTCCATATTTTCTAAACTTTTGTGTAAATATAAAAATCCGCCGCATTCTGCAATCGTCGGAAGTCCTTCTGCAATCTTTCTTTGTATTTCATTTTTCAATGATGGATTTTCTGATAATTGGCTGGCATACAGTTCCGGATAGCCGCCACCTAAAAGCAATCCCTGTAAATGTTCCGGAAGTTTATGATCTGTCAACGGACTAAATTCTACCAGTTCACAACCTGCTTTGCGAAGTATTCTTAGATTCTCTTCATAATAAAAACAAAATGCTGCATCTCTTGCAACTCCAATGCGAACCGGATCATGCTTTTCTTTATGTCCTTGTGGTTCATCACATCTTACCCTACAACATGGGGCTTCCTTGCACTTTTTGTTCTTTAAATCAGAGAACGTTTCTGTTGATTCTGAGATTCGATTCATTCTTGGTGCGCTTTGTGCTATCTGTAGGAGCTGTTCTAAATCCACTGTCTCTGCAATCACTTGCCCTGCCTTTTGTAATTTTTGTCGGATAGAATCGATGTGTTCCGGCAATTTCAAACCCAAGTGTCTGCTTTCAAGCTGGAAATTTTCATCTTCCGGAACATATCCTACTACCGGAATCTCATACCCTCGTTTCTGCAATTCACATTCAATCAACTGTTTCATACGTAGATATATCATGCCAGAGATTCGATTCAAAATAATCCCTCGAATCTGTTGATCCTTTCGAAATTCCAACATCCCTAAAATTGCAGGGACAACCGACAACGCCATTCCTCTGCATGGAATAACCAGAATCGCAGGCATACATAACGTCCTTGAAACATCATACGAACTTGCCGTATCTGATTCCAGTGCCATCCCGTCATAATATCCCATCACGCCTTCGGTTACAACAATATCGGAATCTTTTGCATGCTCCACAAACAATTCTTGCAAAGATGCTTTTGTACTGAAAAAAAGATCCAGATTCTCAGACGGTACTTGCAGCACTTCTCGGTGAAACATCGGGTCTATATAATCCGGTCCACATTTACAGGCAGACGCATGTATCCCCTTTTGATTCAGTGCAGATAAAATTGCACAGGTAATCGCCGTTTTCCCGCTTCCACTGGAGCTACCGGTAATCATGATTCTTGGTATCTGCATAAGATATACTATCCTTCCTTTCTATCTGTCACAATATAGATTGGGTTTTGCCCCATCATCATATGATATTGCCCCAGTGTTTTGGCTTTCGAAACAGATATCTGTACAATTTCAGGATCTAGCAACAGCCCCTCCTCAATCGCCTCCATCACTTCCTTCACTGTTTCCAATGAAATTGCATTTAAAACAATCCGAACCTCTGGATTTTTCTCTCGTACAGTTTTTAATATAGACTTTAAATTTCCGGAAGTTCCACCTATAAACACGTGAGTTGGTTTTTCTAAAGATGCAAGTGCTTCAGGTGCTGCTCCCTCCACCGTTGTAACCCAGTCCGTACAAAATTTTCTTTTATTCGCTTCTATTAGTGCAATTCCATCCGGATTCTTTTCTATTGCATATACTCGAATACGTTCTGAACATAGAGCTGCCTCTATCGATATCGAGCCCGTTCCTGCACCAATATCATATAAGACTGCATCCTTTGTTAATCCTAATTTGCGAATACTGATTGCCCGTACTTCTTCTTTTGTCATCGGAACTTTTCCGCGTATCCATTCTATTTCCGGAATCGATTGATCTTGCCAATGTTGCGGATTCGGATTTTTTGCCATTACTGTACATAAACCGGATAAATCTTCCGGAGTTACCTCGAAACCTTCTCGGATTAAAACAGACTCATTTGCATAAGACAGATTTTTACCAATGTAAAGTATAATATGTTCCAAATGATATTCTCGTATTTTTTGGCACACTTCTTCACCGACTCCGGTTCCGCCCAAAATTAAAAATGTCTTTGAAGAATTTGCTATTGTCTGAATATAATTTTGTTTTTGTCCATGGACACTTACAATCTTCGCATCGTCCCAAGAGCAGTGTAATCCAGCCGCCAGATATACAATCGATGAAATCCCCGGAATCCGATAAACTTCTACAGTTAAATCTTCTCCCTGATTCCATGCTGCTTCTATTGTCTGTTCCAGCTTCTTTGCTCCACTGTAAAATCCGGTATCACCTGATAAGATGACAGCTATTTTTTTATATTGTGGATGTTTTTCCAGCCATGTACATATTGCTTCCGGTTTATAAGCACAGTATTCTGTTTTCCCATATTCCCGAACCGCTTCTAACATCCTGGATGCCCCAATAACACAATCACATTGTTCCAAAATCTCCTGAACAAGCAGTGTTTGTGTACTTTTAGCCCCCATCCCGATTCCAACTAAATAAATCTGTCTGTGTATACTCATTTTTATAATTCCTATCTTGTCACATCATACCCTCTTGGTGTGACCATTCTGTGATTCAAACAAACTGTCTGTGTATTTCCTACAAATACAGTGGTGAACATATCCACCTCAGTATGTTCCAATTCTTCCAGCGTAAGAACCTTACTTGATTCTTCTTTTCTTCCAATATTACGAACCAGGCCACAGACCGTTTGTGGTTTTTTAAATTCCTTCATAATCTTACATGCCTTTTCCAGATAATCTTTACGCTTTTTACTGGAAGGATTATAAAGACATATCACAAAGTCTGCCATCGATGCTGCTCGTATTCTTGTCTCAATCTTCGCCCACGGAGTCATCAGATCACTAAGACTGATCACTGCAAAATCATGCATAAGCGGAGCACCCAAAACTGCTGCTCCTCCAATGGCTGCAGTAATTCCGGGAACGATCTCAACTTCCACTTCCGGATATTCCGAATTGATTTGCAGCATCAATCCGGCCATTCCGTACACTCCTGCATCTCCACTGCATACCATAGATGTTGTCTTTCCGTTCACAGCCTCCTCAAAAGCCATACGACAACGCTCTACCTCCCTTTTCATCGGAGTACTTTTATATGCTTTCGTTGGAAATGTATCACGGATTAAATCCAGATAAACCGGATATCCTACAATTATCTCGCTTTGTTCCAATGCTCTATAAGCCTCACCTGTCATCTGTTGCCCTGCCCCCGGACCGAGTCCGACTACATAAATCTTCTGCATATCAAGGCTCCTTTCTTCCCTTTCGGAATTCTGTTGTAAAATCAGGATGATATAATTCCGAACGCTGATATTCACTGTCTAACACTCGACCTACAACAATGAGTGCTGTCTTGCGGATTTGATTTTCCTCCGCTGTTTTAGCCAAAGACTCAATTGTACAATGATATACTTTCTCATCTGGCCACGTTGCTTTATATACAATTGCTGCCGGAGTATCTTGAGGATATCCCCCGGCAATTAATTCTTCCTGTAATTTTGAAAGCATCCCGGTACTTAAAAAAATCGTCATGGTTGCCTGATGTGTTGCAAAAGAACGAATGGACTCTCTCTCGGGTACCGGAGTACGTCCTGCCATTCTTGTGATGACAACCGACTGTGAAATTCCGGGCAATGTATATTCTGCATTTAATGCCGCAGCAGCTCCACAGAAAGAACTTACCCCTGGACAAACTTCATATCTTATCTGCTCTTGTTCCAGCCAGTCCATCTGTTCCTTGATTGCCCCATAAAGGCATGGATCCCCTGTATGCAGGCGGACAATCTCTTTTCCCTCTCGATTTCCATCGATTATAACTTCCATAACTTCTTCTAACGTCATGGTTGCACTATTGTATACGATACAGGTTTCCTTTTTATTCTTCAATAACTCCGGATTTACAAGTGAGCCCGCATATACGATAATATCTGCTTCCTGCAAAAGTTTTAATCCCCTTATCGTAATCAAATCTTCTGCTCCCGGTCCTGCTCCAACAAATGTAATCACGTCCTCTTCCTCCTCTATCTTGCAGTTTCTTTTACGATCATTAGGGAATAATAGCCTGCAGTTTCCGGAATTTCATCTACATGACGATAGATTCGTTCCTGTTCCATACCGCAATTTTCTACCAGTTCCACCTGACATCCCTGTTCTTTTAATGTCTGTTTCACTTCTTTTATCTTACTTCCCGCTTTCATCAGTACTTTCGTTCCAGGCATCTTCAGGCTATCTGCTATGTCATAAGAAGCCGGGATCACGTGCAGTTCTTCCCGGTTCTCCACCAATCCCATATCCAGTCTCGCTGCAGCCGCACAAAAAGATGGAATCCCCGGAACCAGCGATGTTTTATACTGTTTCGCACGAACTCGTTTATGCACATATAAAACGGTAGAATAAACAGTTGGATCGCCTAATGTAATAAATGCAATTGATTTTCCCGTTTCCAGAATCTCCATTACTTTTTGAGAATCTTCCTCATGTATCTTTTTTAATTGTTGTTTATCTTTCACCATCGGCATTGGAAGCAATAACAATTCTTTTTCTCCCAGCTCTGGCACCGCTGCCAGTACAATCTGATATGCCACACAACGTTTCAAGACCGCTTCATATGCTGCCTGATCTAATTGCTGTACGACTTTAGGTTCTGTTATCTCTACTCCTGATAAAGCGATCGCAATCATATCGCATTCTTTCATGATCCGGATTGCTTTCAATGTCAATAGTTCGGGATCTCCCGGACCAACTCCGACGCCATAAAATATTCCTCTCATTCTGATCTATACTCCTGTTTTTTCTGTTTTTGTATCTGTTCAAGCAATTCTTCTACAGCAGAAGTTTTACCTAAAATTCCATCTTCCTTTGAAAATATAATTGCTCCGATTTTTAATTCTTCTCCTGCTCGATTGGTCAAATAGAATTCAACTTTTTTTATCACAGACTCCATGACGGCATCCAATAGATCTTCCCTCTTTAATATCTCGATTGCCTCCGTAGTCGTAATACACCCCATCAATTGAGCAATGACCTCTCTGTCTGCTCCGCATAACGCCGCATGTGTAGAGAGCACTTCCATCCTGCAATCTGCCTGTCTGGAATGCGTATTCATGACACCGGCCGCCACTTTTATTAATTTTCCGATATGCCCGACAAACAGAATTCCCTTCATTCCCAAATTCACCGCATCATCAATTACATCTCCTACATAATTACTGTATTTTACTGCCAGATCCACATCAAATCCAAGCGAATCATTCAAAAAATCGATGCCATAATTACCAGGAACAACATAACACCAGTCGATTCCGTTTATCTTGAGCATTTTCATTTCCAGAAAAATGGTATCTGTCAGTGCCTTCTCGCTCATCGGTTCTACAATTCCGGTGGTTCCAAGTATCGAAATTCCGCCTTCAATACCAAGTCTGGGATTAAACGTTCTTTTTGCAAGTTCTTCGCCTCCCGGTACGGAAATGACAATAGACAGTCCCTGCCGATATGCATATGTTTCGCACTCTTCTTTTACTTCTTTTAATATCATCTCACGTGGAACTTTATTAATCGCCGCCTGCCCAATGCTCTGTTCTAATCCCTTCCTTGTCACACGACCTACCCCAGTACCTCCATCCAGTGTAATTT
>DAVZKO010000027.1:0-29046 GCA_052272205.1 Schaedlerella sp.
CAGTAGTGGTTGAAGCAAGAATCCCCCTGCTTTAGCTGTGGGGAGTGTCAAATATTCAGATAAGATAGGAGAGGGATACGATGAAGACATTAGGATTGAATCCGTATTTACCATATTGGGAAAATGTACCAGACGGAGAGCCGCACGTATTCGGTGACCGTGTATATGTATTTGGAAGTCATGATAAACAAGGCGGAGAATCATTTTGCGAGGAAGATTATGTGGGATGGAGTGCACCGATTGAGGATCTTGGAAACTGGAGATGCGAAGGTGTTATTTATAAAAAATCGCAGGATCCGATCAACGGAGCTCCTTATGATAAAGCCGTTCCGACGTATGATGATGCAATGGATGCAGAGGGGACGATGCATAACTTGTACGCACCGGATGTAACACAAGGTCCAGACGGAAGATATTATCTGTATTATGCACTGGATTTTGTAAATGTAATTTCTGTTGCAGTGTGTGATACACCGGCAGGACAATATGAATTCATGGGGTATGTGACAAGAGAGGATGGAAGTATTCCGAATGTCGGGCGTTGGTTTGACCCGGCAATTTTATCGGAAGAGAGCGGGAATTATCTGTACTATGGATTCTCTCCATCATTCCGATTCCCTGGCATGGAAACGCTGGAGATTCCGGGAGCAATGATGGTGAAACTGGCAGATGATATGCATACGATTATCAGTGAACCGGTTTGTGTTGCAAATGGATATGATACAGCAAAGGGAACGGATTACGAAGCGCATCCTTTCTTTGAGGCATCCAGCATCCGTAAGTTTGGTGAGTGGTATTATTTTGTATATTCGAGTCAGCAGATGCATGAGTTGTGTTATGGTATGGCAAAAACTCCGGAAGGTCCGTTTGAGTATAAGGGTGTAATTGTATCAAATGGAGATATTGGATATCAGGGAAATGAATTGGCTATAAATTATTACGGAAACAATCATGGTGGTCTGGTTGAGATCAACGGAAAACACTATATCTTCTGGCACAGACATACACATGGAAGAGCATTTTCAAGACAGGGATGTGCGGATGAAGTGGAGATTCTGGAAGACGGTACAATCCCACAGACAGAGATGACGAGCTGTGGATTGAACGACGGAGCATTGCCTGCAAAAGGAAAATACGAATCTTATATCGCGTGTCATTTGACAGAAGCAGACCGGACAAAAGTCGGATTGGTGCTTGGTATGGGCGGCGGTCCGGGAGAGGCGAAGCCGGAGTTGCCGGAGACGATGCCATACATTACAGAAGAGCAGGATGAAAACTATGAGCATGAATGCAAGCCGTATATCTGTAATCTACAGTCAGGTGCAGTTGCGGGATTCAAGTATTTTGAATTTGACGGAACAGAAAAAGAAATTGTATTGGAGCTTCGCGGAATCGGTAAAGTAGAGGTATCGGTTGACGCGCCGGATGGAGAAGTTGTTGCAGAGGTAGAGAATACAAATGAGATATGGAATTTTGTTTCAACGGCGTTGAAAAAGACAGAGGGAGTTCATGCGTTGTATGTGAAATGTGTAGATGGAAGGCTGGATTTTGCGAGCGTTGAGATGAAGTAAGAAAAGAGAAGAACCCTCAGTAGTTGGTGGCTACTGGGGGTTCATTTTTTGCTGTTCGCGAATCTTCTTACGAAACTCGGAAGGACTGCAATGATTGTATTGCTTAAACGAACGGCTGAAATGGTCGGTTGAATTATAACCGACGTCTATTCCGATTTCTTCAATTGTTTTTTCTGTATTTGCCAGAAAATCAAGTGCATGTCTCATTTTAATATTGCGTAGAACATTTACAAAAGTCTGATTCATGTTTTTCTTAAACAGACTGCTGAGATATGGTTTGCTGTAATGGAAGAATTCAGAAAGTTCATCCAAAGTAACGGTTCGATAATGCTGAGTAATGTATTCCAGAATGAAAGCAAAATCGGTATCAATGGAATCTTGTCCATTGAATCCATAGTATAATGCCGATTTACCATATTTTCTTAGAAGCGTGCTAAACAGAATCTGAACATATCCATTGCAACAGGTACTGCTGTAGTTGTCGTCGGTAGTTGCTTCGCGGACAATATTTTGCATTAACATTTTGATATTGTCATTATTATCTGTATGAAAATAAAGATAGTTCGACTGGTTTGTTTCGTATAAAGTATTCTTGAAAAAGATAGCAAGTAGGTCATTTTTTGCAAGAAATGACCCGAAAATAGCATCAAAAGTAGTTTTTCTTAACTGAATACTGATAACCAGGCTGTCTTTTGCTGCGAGAACCGAATGTTGTGTGAATGGAGAAATGATGCAAAAATCACCCTCATTCATTTCTCGGGTTTCACTGGAAATGATTTGTGTCAAAGAGCCGCGATACACGTAGTTTATTTCAAAATAATTGTGCTCATGGACAATATCATTCTGATAAGGAAGGTGGATAAAAGCAAAAACATCCCGGCCATAAGGAATGAGAATTTTTTCTGTAATTTCGGAAGGCTTCTGGTTGCTGAGAATATAATCAACTTCGACCGGAATGTGGTTGATATAGGCTTCAAAGACAGAATCATCCCATTTTTCCGGAAGTTTATTCCATGGGTTTTGAGATTTTTCTTCCGTGAGCAATCCATTCTCTTTTAAGAATTCTAAGGCCTGAACAAAGTTTAAGTCTGAGAGGTGTTCTTGATGATGTTGTTCAAGTATTTGTGCAATATCTTGAATGGTAGTGTATAGCATAATGTTTACTCCTTGAATGATATGAAAAATGTTGGAACTGACAAAGTATATCGTAATTATAACATGTCTAGATAAGTTGTAGTTTTTTACAATAATGATAAATCCCATCTTTCGCTACATGCCCGCAGATATCATCGGCAACTGCTTTCAATTCTTCGGAGGCATTGGCCATAGCGATACCATGTCCAACGGTTTGAAGCATTTCGATGTCATTGTTGCCATCACCAAAAGCCATGGATTCGGATTTATCCAAATGATAATATTCCAGCATTTTTTTAATTCCGGTACCTTTACCGCCATCGGCAGGGATGATGTCGATAGCGCGGTCCCACCAGGCAGTGATTTTGGCATGGTGAACATCTTCCATCAAAAGTGAATAATCGTGTTCCCGGCACCCCATCATAATTTGATAAACTTCTTTGTTAGCAAATGTGTCAAAATCCTCGGATACATTTACTTCTGCTTTGGCAAAAGAAAAATATTGAACTAAATCGTCATCTTTTCCGTTGGCAATCATATTGTCTTTTGTGGCAAGCGCTAGTGGTCGCTGAATTTTCGTTGCATTTTGAATGATGGTATGTATATCTTTAGTTGGAATTGGATTACTGAAAATGGTATCTTGTCCCGCAAAACAATAGGAACCATTAAAAGCAAGGTAGGCATCAAATTCAATGCCGTCAAAATGTGGAATTGTGAGAGGACTTCGTCCGGTTGCAATGCAAATCTTGATATCGTTTTGCTTTAAGGTTCTTAATGCTTCCAGTGTTTTTGTGGAAAGCCGCCCCGTATTCATATCAATTAAAGTTCCGTCAATGTCAAAAAAGATAATTTTTATAGGATTCATATTTGTCACCTCGATTTGATTTCTGTAGTCTTAAAATCGGATTAAGAACGATTTTTATAATATCAGTATACTGCAAAAGGTAAGAAAAATATATTCTATTTCTGCCAGGTTATAGTGTGATTCTGTCAAAATGAAAATCAGTTGCCGAGTTTTGGCATCTGCCGTATAATGTTAAATAATAATGGAAATGAATGAAGGAATAATAGATTTATATTTGCAGGCAGGAGGCGATAAGATGGGGAGATATCTGAATCAGGGAAATGAAAATTTTCAGAAAAGTGTAAACTCTGAGATATATATAGATAAAACCGGATTGATTGAATATACCAATCGAGTGATAAATACATTACAAGGCTATGTCTGCATTAGTCGTCCTCGCAGATTTGGAAAATCAATGGCTGCAAATATGTTGACTGCCTATTATAGCAGAGGTTGTGATTCCAGAGAATTGTTTAATGAATTTGAGATTTCAAAAAGTATGGATTTCGAAAAATATAGAAATAAGTATAATACAATCTCTCTGAACATGCAGGAGTTTTTAAGTAGAAGTAACAACATCGACGAACTCATTGATAGAGTGAAGAAATTAGTTCTTCGTGATATAAAGAAGGAATATCCGGAAGTAGATTATTTTGATGACACAGATTTGATTGAGTCAATACAGGATGTCTATGAAGAAAAGAAATGTCCATTTATTGTCATTATAGATGAGTGGGACTGTATATTTAGAGAATTCCGACAGGATAAAGAAGCACAGGAAAAATATCTTGATTTTCTGAGAGATTTATTAAAGGATAAAGCATGTATTCATTTGGCATATTTGACTGGAATTTTGCCGATAAAAAAATACGGAACACATTCTGCTCTGAATATGTTTGATGAATTTTCTATGCTCAATCCGGGACCTTTAGCCTCTTATGTGGGATTTACAGAGGAAGAGGTTAAAACATTGTGCATTCAATACAAGATGGATATAGAAGAGGTTAAAACATGGTATGATGGATATTCATTTCCTTCAGAACCATCTGTTTATAGTCCACGCTCGGTTGTGAATAGTATGCTGTTTGGCAAGATAGAAAATTATTGGAATCAGACAGAAACTTTTGAGGCATTGCAAGCTTATATTGATATGAATTTTGAGGGCTTAAAAGACGATGTACTCAGCATGATAGCAGGAGAGTGTGTTCCGGTAAATACCGGCAGTTTTACGAATGATATGACAACATTTCGAACAGAAGATGATGTGCTGACACTTTTGATTCATTTGGGATATCTTGCATATGATTCGGATAACAAAACAGTTAAGATTCCCAATAATGAAGTTCGAAATGAGTATGTGAATAGTGTATCAGCATCGGACTGGGGAGAAGTTTCGAAAGCATTGAAAGAGTCGGCGGATATCTTGCAGGCAATCTGGCAGGGAAGAACAAAACAGGTTGCTGAGGGAATTCGACAGGCACATTTTGAAACCTCACATATTCAGTATAATGATGAGAATGCATTGAGTTATACGATTTCGTTGGCACTTTATGCGGCAAGAAATTTCTATACAGTGCATAGAGAACTGGCTGGCGGTAAAGGATTTGCAGACCTTGTCTTTATTCCCCGTAAAAAATTTCAAGAAAAGCCGGCACTGGTAGTAGAATTGAAATGGGATAAAATGGTAGAAGGAGCAATTAACCAAATTAAGAAAAAAGAGTACTGTCAAAGTCTGGAGGAGTATAAGGGGAATATACTTCTTGTGGGAGTGAATTATAATAAAAAAACAAAAGTGCATGAATGTATGATTGAAGAGTACAAGAAATAATCATAAAATGAGAGGAACCCTCAGTAGTTGGCTGCTACTGGGGGGATTTTTATAAGAGAAAAAGTGTCGGATAGAGAGAAAGATACTACATAGAAAAAAGAGGACAATTTAATTAAAATGATAGTATAAGGATTTAGATACCAGGAAGATGTCAGAGGAGGAAGTCAGACTTGAGTGATTCATATTACAAAATAGAAGAAATGAATGGATACTATCGGATTGGCAGTCCAGAAGCAGTATTTTGTTATGTTATAGTGGGCAAAGAAAAGGCAATGCTGATTGATACAGGATATGCATATGGGAATCTGAAGCAGGCGGTAAGGTCGATTACAGATAAGCCGTTATACATAGTAAATACGCATGGACATGTAGATCATGTGTCTGGAAATGCACAGTTTGAAGAAAAGGTATATATCCATAAAAAGGATATGGAACTATGCAGAGAACATACCGGAAAAGAGATGCGAGAGCAGTCGATAGAACATGCAATGCATAGTGTTAATTATGAAACACATGAAGAATATAATGCGCTACCTGTGAATTTTGATAGAGAAACATACATAAACCAAGGAGCAGGAAATTTGGTTGAAGTAGCTGCCGGGCAACGATTTGATTTGGGTGGAGCGACAATGGAAATTGTTGAAACTCCAGGGCATACACAAGGCGGTATTTCAGTTTGGTATAAAGAGAAAAAAATTGTATTTATTGGTGATACTACTGGATTTTTTGTATGGTTATTTGCGCCGGAGACAACAAGTAGAGAAGTATATATCAATACGTTAAAGTGTCTTCTGGAATTACCTGCCGATTCTTATATTGGAGGTCATAATGAAAATGTCATGACAAAAGACGATTTGAAGTTATATATACGAGCAGCAGAAGAAGCTGATTTTGAAAGCGGGCAGAAATTTGAGTCCTTTTATAATGGAGAAGAAGAGGTACGTGTCTGTGCACTGGATGGGAAAACATTGGACAATATGTTTGAACCGGGGTTTGCGGCAGTGGTGATTACGAAAGATAAATAAACAGTTTTTATCATTGATTAAAAATCAAAAAGCGAAAGGGGATTACAGCTATGAAAATCGAAACATTAAAATTATGGGAAGGAAGAGACGATGTGGAACTTACCACATTTCTTACCATGCCGGATCCATTTATTCAAAATCCAACACCGAAACCGGCGATTATCGTGTGTCCGGGAGGGGCATACCAAACTTGCCCAAGACATGGGAACGAAGGCGACCCGGTAGCAATGACATTTGCAGCGGATGGCTATCAGGCGTTTGTTTTGGAATACAGTGTTGCTACAAAGACATCTCAGGAGAACACGATGTTTCCTGCACAGATTTTAGACTTGGGAAAGGCAATGCTTACGATTCGCGAACATGCGAAAGAGTGGAGTATCGATGCAGATAAAATCAGTATCATTGGATTCTCAGCAGGAGCACATCTGTGCGGAATGTATGCATCTACATGGCATGAAGGATTGCTGGCAGATACATTTGGAGTAGCAAAAGAATCCTTTAAACCATTAGCCACACTTTTGATGTATGGTGTACTAGACTATGTAATCCAAGATGAATTTACGGCAAACAATCAGAACCCGATGCTTCCAGATGATATGAATGTTCCGGTGATGGGTGCTGTCAGACCATCGAAAGAAGTATTGGAAAAATGGAGTCCAATCTGTCATGTGACAAAAGAAATGCCGCCGACATTCTTAGGGGCAGCAGTAGATGATGGCATGGTTCCGTCGATTCAGTCTGTAAAGATGGCAGAAAAATTACATATGGCAGGGGTTCCATATGAATTACATATGTTCCAATATGGAGACCATGGATTTTCATTGGGAAGAAATCTGTTTGAACCATTCAGAGAAGATAAGGCGCATGCCTGTGCACAGTGGGTACCGCTTGCAAAGACTTTTTTGATGCATCAGATTGCAGAAGAAAGTACGGAAAAAGAGAAGAGTCCGTTTGCACAGTAGGGAAACAAAAACAGCGTGGTGTAAAATAGGTATTTACATCACGCTGCATGTATTAGACAAAGACATCTATATTTATAAATTCAAGCTATCTGCGTTCTTTTCGAATTCATAAAATAAGTCAATATACTTATTTACAATTTTTTCACAGTACATTTTACAATTTCACTGTCATAGTCATGTGTTAATTGATTTCTGACTTTTGGCATCTCTATCCATAAATCATCATCAATCAAATTATTTTGTCGCAAACGGCACAAATGCCGGTTCTTCATCTTTATGCTGTTTCCGATACTCCTGCGGTGACATTTTATAAGCAGAGCGGAAGACTCTGGAAAAATGGTCCGCTGAGTTATATCCGATTCGTTCTGCGATTTCCCCGACTTTCATGGAAGTGTTCACAAGATAATCGATGGCATCGGATAAACGGAGTCGCTTGATTAATTCTGTGAAAGTAAGTCCTGTATTCTGCTTGATTAATGTACACAGATGGGGTTCGCTGTAATGGAACAAATCCGCCAGGGATGACAGTGTCAAAGTCTGGTAGTTATGCTGAATATACTGTAATACAAGAGAAAAGTCAGCCCCCATCTCGTAGTTGTAGAATTGAATTGTCTGACTGTAACTGCGTAGCAGTGCGGAAAACATCAGATTCACATAACTGATACAGCAGGCATTACTGTACATATCTTTCTTACTGCTTTCAATCATCATATTACGAATATATTTTTTTATAACAGAATTATTATTCGTAAAGAACATTAGGTAATTCGAATGATTATCCCCCTGTAAAATGGTTCGGAAGAAGTAAGACAGCAAATCTTTTCGGGTCAGGAGCGAAAAGAATGTCGTATCGAAGGTGCTTTTTCGAATGCAAATGGTAAATACAGTCGAGTCATCTTCGATGAGAAAATCATGCTTGGAGTTTGGTGCAATAATGCAAAGTTCTCCTTCTTTCATAAGATGTTCTTCCTGTTCGAATATAAATTTACCCTGTCCACTGGCAACAAAATTAATTTCAAAATAAGTATGTCTGTGTAGACTTGGACGGGTATAGCGGGGGTGGCGAATTACGAACACATCTCTTGCGTTTGGAATTAAGTCGGATTCCTCGACAGTTGGAGCCAATGGCGAACCATCATACATAGTAAGCGTCAAAGGCAGAGAATCTACCACTTTGTCAAATTCATCATCGGTCATAATATCATAATCTCCAGTTAGATCAGGAGCTACGATCGAATCGTACAACATGCCTTTGTTATATAAATATTCGGTCATTTCCGGAAATTGTAAACGATTCCCGGTACGATAATAATATGATTTCATGTGAGATTGAAATTCACCATAGGTCATATAATAAGCCATCAAAATACCTCCAAGATAATAGTAAGTAATGAGTCATAAATATGGATAAAAATATCCGGATTCGATGTTTATATTGTAGCAGAGGAGATAGGGTTCTGGCAAGAATAGAATCTGAAAAAAAGTCGGATAAAAGCCCATGCAAATTTTGAAAATCAGCAAGGGCTTTCACATCAATATTTAAAATAATTTTTCAATATCTTCCACAATCTGCTCCGCAGTCAAATGATTCTCTTTTAGAACTTCTGATGCATCGTAGCGGTCGAGGAATTCTTTCTTAAGTCCAAAGTTCAACACCTTCATATCGCTGTCACCATAGAATCGGGCAATTTTTTCACCAAACCCGCCGTCCAAAATACCATCTTCTAATGTGATCACGATATCGTGATTCTCTTTCAGGCTTTCCAGCAATTCGTTATCTACACCGGTGATATAATATGGATTGATGACAGTTGCTTTTACATTCTGGTTTTTCTCTAATTCCGCTGCAACTTCATTTCCAAGAGAATAGAATGTTCCAAGTCCGATGATTGCAACCTTACTTCCATCTTGGGTTACTTCGTATTTGTTCAGTTTTGAGAAGTCTTTTGTTACAGTTTTTCCATCGGAAAGTACGGCACCGCCAGGAAGACGGATTGCAACAGGATGTTCATTTTGCTCAATACTCCAATCCAGCATTGCTAGATATTCTTCTTTGGTAGTCGGTGCGAGATATACCAGGTTCGGAATATTGGCCATCATTGGAATATCGTAAAGACCAAGATGTGTGACATCGTTCATTCCATATACGGAACCCCAGAATGTAACAATCGTTGCAGGACTATTATTGATACACAAATCCTGTGCCAACTGGTCGTAAGTTCTCTGTACAAATGTGCTGTATACTCCATATACAGGTTTACCGCCATTTGCAGCAATGCCGGATGCAAGTGCAACGGCTGTTTCTTCGGCAATTCCGACATCAACAAACTGTTTTCCGGCTTCTTTTCTCTTATCTTCTGTGAAGCCGAGAACGGTTGGAGTTCCGGATGTAATTGCGACTACTGCAGGGTCTTCTTTCATTTTCTTCAAAAGATATGCTGCTGTAATATCTGAGAAATCTTCTCCTTCCGGAATATAAAGTGGTTGGCCTGTTTCGATTTTGAATGGGCCGCTGAAATGCCACTGCTCTTTGTGTTCTTCGGCAGGAGCATAGCCTTTTCCTTTTAATGTGTTGATGTGAACGACAACCGGTTTTGGGCTATCTTTTACGCTTTCAAATGCAGCAATCAAATCTGCAATATCATTTCCATGCTGAACATAGCAATAATCCAGTCCCATTGCCTTGAATAAGTTACATTCTGCTTCACCATTTGTGTCACGAAGCAGTTTCAGATTGCTGTACAGTCCACCATGATTTTCTGCGATGGACATGTCGTTATCATTTACAACGATAATCAGATTGCCGTCAAGTTCCGCAGCATAGTCCAGTCCTTCGAGAGCTTCGCCGCCACTTAAAGAACCATCTCCGATTACAGCGATGACATTGCCGTTTTCTCCTTTCAGGTCTCTTGCTTTTGCAAGACCACATGCAAGGCTGACAGAAGTAGAAGTATGTCCTACTGTAAAATGATCATGTTCACTTTCGTTTGGATTGCTGTATCCGGATACGTCATCATAATGATCTTCATATAAATAAGCATCTTTTCTTCCGGTCAACATTTTATGCGGATAAGTCTGGTGAGAAACATCGTAGACAATCTTGTCTTTTGGTGATTCAAAGACATAGTGCATGGCAATGGTTGCTTCCACCATACCAAAGTTTGGTCCGAAATGTCCGCCGTGGATACTTGCTCTTTTGAGCAGAGCCTGGCGCATCTCTTCTGCCATAGCTGTTAATTCTTCTGTATTTAATTTCTTAACATCTTCAGGTCCGTTAATTTTTTCAATATACATAATTCGCAAAAACTCCTTTTCTTCAAAATGTCATGTTGGGTATAATTCGTTATAGCTTAAAGAAAAGCTGTATAACAGAATATTGTTTACGAGAAATAGAAGCAAACAATAGCTACAAGTTACAATATAATACATAAAGTTAACTTTAGGTCAAGGGATTTTGTGGGATTTTTTTGAGGAATTTTGGGAAGGGGAGAATGTGAAAAATATAAGTTTAATTATGGGGCGAGGAGCGGGGGATATAAAAACAGCTCAGACACAGTAGTGACTGAACTGTTCTTAAACATTTAGGGATTATAAATTTTTGAGTTGTTCTCTATAAGTAATAATACTTCCGTTTTTACCGCGTACACGACAAAGTTGTGGAGCCTTAGGGTCCATCTCAATATAGCGGTGATTCAGTTTCTCGTCCGGTTCCACTTCTTTGTTATAAATAGCGTGAATCAAATCAATATAATCGTTCAGATAACTTTTGGCAATCGGAGCGCCATTATGATTTGGAAGCAGATAATCGAATTCAGTGGAAAGTGACAGGATTCGTTCTGTATTTTCCAAAAAGTTATCAAGTACAGTTTTTAAATCATAATCAACGTTAAACAAATTGACCTGTGCAGCCTCCATATCATCTCCGCAGAAGAACATGCGATGACTTCTGTCTAAGAAGAATAAGCTGCTGTTGCAGTGAGCCGGTTTGACATCCAGAATTTCGATCGTACGATTACCAAGTTCGATGGTGTCACCATCGCCAACATAGATTTTTTCATAATCCGGATGTGGCAGTTTTGTAAGGTCAAAAGGAGTATCTGTCATAGTTGCTTTGTCAAGTTCTGCATTTTTACTCATGTAGACCTGCTCGAATTCTCCATTACCTGCGGCATGGTCCGGATGATAGTGAGTATTGGCAACAACAATCGGTTTGTCGGTTAATTTCTCAACATAATCTCGAAGATTGCCGGCTCCGTATCCGGTGTCGATCAAAAGTGCTTTTTCATCGCCTTCTAATAAATACATATTTTCAGTTCCGGCCATGAAATTAATGATCCAAGTCTGGTCATCCAGTTTCCAGGACATATAACTTCCAAAGATCTCTTCTAATGATGGTTCCATAAAATTTCCCTCGCTTTCTGATTATAGATTATAGAAAGTATGGAGAGAAAATACCATGTAGGATTTTATGGGAAATCCGGCTTATTTTTATCTCACATTTGCGGTCCTATTATTTGACAAAGATAACTTATGAAACTCGATAGAGAATACTGAAAAAAAGTCGGATTCATAAGAAAATACTACATGGAAGAAACTCATTTGCTTAGCTAAAATGATATTGTAAAAACAGTACTGTTCCTTAATATAGCAGTATACAGGGTCGAAATAATGTGAGAAACAAAAAGCATAAAATAAGCAGAATAAAAACGGAGGTTTGAGAGATGTTCGATTACAAAGCAAAGCCATTTCATTTGACAGATGAAGAAGTAAAATGGGTAGAAGACACCTATGAGGGGATGAGCCTGGAAGAAAAAATTGGACAACTGTTTTGCCCAATTGTATTTACAAAAGATGAAAATGAATTAAAAGAGTTGGTACAGACCAAACACATCGGAGGTATGTTATATAGAGAAGGTCCGGGCGAAGAGCTTCGTCAGGCACATAAAGTATTGCAGGATGCAGCGAAGATTCCGCTTCTCACAGCATCCAATCTGGAATACGGCGGAAATGGTTCAGCTATAGAGGGAACCTACTTTGGACGAGAGATGTTGGTAGCCGCAACGCAGGATACAGAGAAGGCGTATCAGCTTGGTAAAGTAAGCTGTAGTGAAGGTGTAGCGGTTGGTGTAAACTGGTCTTTTGCACCGGTCGTGGATTTGGACCAGAACTATCACAACCCGATTACAAATGTCCGTACATTCGGAGATGATCTTCAGACAGTTATTGATATGGGAAAAGGATATATAAAGGCAGCACAGGAAGAAGGGGTTGCCACATCGGTAAAACATTTCCCAGGAGATGGTGTGGATGAACGTGACCAGCATCTTCTGACCAGTGTAAATTCATTGAGCTGCGAAGAGTGGGACAAGACATATGGTAAGATTTATGAGGAAATGATTGAAGCAGGAACTTTGACGGTGATGGCAGCACATATTGCAATGCCGGCATATGAAGAATATTTTGACAAGAAACCATGTGAGAGAATTATTCCGGCGACATTATCAAAGAATCTGATGAAGCATCTGCTCCGTGAAAAATTAGGATTTAATGGATTGATTACAACCGATGCAACACCGATGGTCGGCTTCTGTAGCGCAGAAGAACGTGCGAAGGCAGTTCCGCTTTGTATTGAAAATGGATGCGATGTGATTCTCTTCAACCGCAATATGGATGAAGATATGCAGTATATGTTTGATGGATACAAAAACGGAATTCTTTCAGAAGAGAGACTGGAAGAGGCAGTAAAACGTATTCTTGCAACAAAAGCAGCGATGAAGCTTCCACAGAAAAAAGCAGAAGGAACTTTAGTTCCGGGACCGGAAGCTTTGGATATCTTAAAATGTGAGAAGCATGATACATGGGCAAAAGAATGTGCAGATGAAGGGGTGACTCTGGTCAAAGATACACAGAATCTACTTCCGTTAAATCCGGAAAAACAGAAATGTGTATTGTTGGAAATCATGGGAGACTTTCCATCCAATGAACGTGTGACAGCATATTTCAAAGGGAAACTGGAGAACGAAGGTTTTGAAGTTACGGTATACGAAAAAGAAGGATTCGAAGTTATGGAAGATACGGTAGAAAGTTTCAAGAGCCGTTATGATCTGGTATTGTATCTGGCCAATATTGAAACTGCTTCAAACAAGACGGTATCTCGCCTGAACTGGCACACAATGTTCGGTCTTGGTAATAACATGCCGTGGATGGTGCATGAACTTCCGGTTGCATTTATCAGTGTCGGCAATCCATATCATCTGCTGGATGCACCGATGGTCAAGACATATATTAACGGATATTGCAATTCCGAATATGTAATGGATGCCATTGTAGAGAAGATGATGGGACGAAGTGAATTCAAGGGAACATCACCAATCGATCCATTCTGTGGTAAGATTGATTTAAGATTTTAAATAAAATAGGTTCATAAAAAACACACAGTGTTACTGTTTATGAAGTTCTTAAAAACAGTGATGCTGTGTGTAGTGATATAGGAGGAAATGAATTTGAAGATCACAAATGTAAGAATCAATGGAATAGAGAATCCGGTGGGATTTGCATATGATTATCTGTTATGTTCATGGAACGTGGAAGAAGCACAGGGCAAGAAACAGACAAATGCAGTGATTGAGGTTAGTGATTCAGAAGATTTTGCAGAGATTTTATATAAAAAAGAATCCGCAGATTTGAAACAGAACGGCGAGAAACTGGATGTAGAGCTGAAGCCTCGTACAACGTATTATTATCGTGTGACAGTGACAACAGATGCGGGAGAATGTGTAACCAGTGAGGTCGCAACATTTGAAACAGGTAAGATGGATGAGGCATGGGTTGGAAAATGGATTGCTCCTGCAAAAGAAGATACATTTCATCCGGTATTAGAGAAAACATTTGCTGTAGAAAAAGAAGTGAAACGTGCCAGATTGTACCTGACCGGAGTTGGTCTGTTTGAGGCATATCTGGATGGAGAGAAAGTCGGAGAAGAATATCTTGCACCATATCTCAATGATTATGAATCCGGAATTCAGGTGCTTACATTCCCGATGGAAGAGGATTTGAAAGAAGCGAAGGAATATACCTTGTCTGTATTGCTTGGTAAAGGCTGGTACATGGGTACATTCGGGCTGGAAATGACAGAAAAGAATTATGGAAGCAGAATGGCAGCAATTGGGGAGTTGCATTTGGAATATACAGATGGAACAGAAGAGATTGTTGCAACGGATGAGAGCTGGAATTACTATGGTTCAGACATCGAAGATTCGGGAATTTACTTTGGAGAAATCCTGAATCGTCAGTTGTGGGATGGCAAAGAAAATGAGAAGAAACCGGTAGAAGTGCTGGAGCATCCGGAAGCACAGGAAGAGACAAAGAACCTCTCATTAGAACATTTACTGGATCGTTTGAGTCTTCCGGTTATTGAGAAAGAGACAATCGCAGTACAGGATATTATCTATACTCCGGCAGAGGAAATCGTGTTGGATATGGGACAGAACTTTGCAGGATTTGTTGAGTTTAAGGCAAACTTTCCGAAGGGAACAAAGATTGTATTAGATTTTGGAGAAATCCTTCAGCAGGGCAATTTCTACAATAAAAATTACCGTGATGCAAAATCACAGTTTGTATATATTTCTGACGGAAGAGAAGAAGTGGTACGCCCACATTTTACATTTTTCGGGTTCCGTTATGTACGTGTGACCGGATGGCCGGGTGAGTTGGACAAAGACGATTTTATCGGAAAAGTGATTTATTCCGATATTCGCAGAATTGGTTCAATTGAGACTTCGGATGCAAAGATCAACCGACTCTATCAGAATACAGTATGGGGATTGAAATCTAACTTTATCGATATGCCGACCGACTGTCCGCAGAGAAGTGAGCGACTTGGCTGGACCGGAGATGCACAGGTATTTGCACCGACAGCAAGCTATCATATGGATACAAGAGCATTTTTCCATAAATTCATCAAAGATTTAAGAGATGAGCAGAAAGTACTCGACGGTGGTATGCCGAACTTCCTTCCAAACATTGAACATAAAGAGAAGGCAGGTAGTGTATGGGGCGATATTGCAACATTCTTACCGAATACGCTGTACACTTATTTTGGAAATGAAGAGGAAATGGAATACTGCTATCCACTGATGAAAGATTGGGTAGACTTTATTGACCGAGGAGATGCGGCGAGAGGAGAACGCAAATATCTCTTTGATTTCATGGATACATTTGGTGATTGGCTTGCACTGGACGGACCGACGCCGACCAGCTTCAAAGGAAGCACAAACGATACATTTATTTCATCGGTTTATTACTATCGTTCTGCACAGATTGTGCGTCAGATGGCAGAACTTTTGAATAAAGCAGAAGATGCAGTACATTATTGTGAGTTGGAAGAGAAGATTAAACAGGCAGTGCTAAATGAATTCTTCACACCGACAGGAAGACTTGCAATTGATACACAGGCAGCATATGTGATTGCGCTGAAGTTTAAAGTTTATCTGGATCGGGAACGAATTGTAGAACAATTCAAGGCGAGATTAAAACAAGATATGTATCAGATTAAATGTGGATTCGTAGGAGCACCGCTTCTGTGTACCGTACTTGCGGAGGCAGGAGAATATGAACTGGCATATGATTTTCTGTTAAAAGAAGGATTCCCAAGCTGGCTCTACAGTGTAAATCTTGGAGCGACAACCGTTTGGGAGCGTTGGAATTCGGTAATGCCGGATGGCACGATCAGCGATACCGGAATGAATTCTCTGAACCATTATGCATATGGTTCCGTTATGGAATTTGTTTATGCATATGCAGTAGGAATCCGTCCGCTGGAGGCGGGATTTAAGAAAGTTGTAATTGCACCGCATCCGGATGTGCGTATTCCGGAAATCGCATGCAGCTATGATTCTGTCAGCGGTCGTTATGTGTGCAACTGGAAGATTGAAAAAGACGGAATATTTGTGGTTCATGTTGAAGTACCATTTAACTGTGAAGCTGTAGTGGAACTTCCAGGATATGAGAAGGAACAGATGACGTTGTCGGCAGGAAGTTATGATTTCTCATATGAACCAAAAGACGATTTGAGAAAACCTTACGGAAGAAATACCATATTGGCGAGAATCGCAAAAGATGGACAGGCAATGGGAATTCTTGGGAAATATACACCTGCATTGGCAGGAATCGCAGCATCGGGAGATCCGGAGATGGGAGCAAACTCGCTGGAAGATTTGTCGCATATGGGATTCTTACCATTTGACCCGGCTGCACTTGAGACAGCGATTGGGGAGATTTCAGAGATTGTTGTAGGATAAAAATCCAGTAATTAATTTTGTGTAACTCCCACTGACATGTAGCTCATGCTGCAGACCTGTGGGCAACGGAGAGAAAACAGGAAAACACATTCTGTTTTCTCTCTTGCATATATATTAAGGAGAAACAAAATGAAAAGAAACTTGAAAGAACTGATTAGTCAGATGACATTGGAGGAAAAGGCCGGTATGTGTTCCGGGCTTGATTTCTGGCACTTGAAAGGTGTGGAGAGACTTGGAATTCCAAGTGTCATGGTGAGCGATGGTCCTCATGGATTGCGTAAGCAGGATGATAAGGCAGACCATCTGGGAATTAATGATAGTATTAAGGCAGTATGCTTTCCACCTGCTGTTCTGAGTGCTTGTTCTTTCGACAGAGAATTATTGGAAACATTGGGTAAGACAGTCGGAGATGAGGCACAGGCAACAGATTTGTCTGTCGTATTGGGACCTGCGGTAAATATCAAACGTTCTCCGCTGTGTGGAAGAAACTTTGAATATTATTCAGAGGATCCATATCTTGCAGGAGAATCAGCGGCAGCATTTATTAAAGGAGTGCAGTCCAGACATGTTGGAACGTCCATCAAACATTTTGCGGCAAATAATCAGGAATTTAATCGTATGAGCGCATCCTCCGAGGTGGATGAGAGAACTATGCGAGAAATCTATTTGCCGGCTTTTGAAACAGCAGTAAAAAAATCACAGCCATATACAGTGATGTGCTCTTATAACAAGATCAATGGGACTTATGCATCGGAGAATCCATGGCTCTTAACAGAGGTACTTCGTGATGAGTGGGGATTTGAAGGGTATGTGATGTCCGACTGGGGTGCGGTAAATGACCGTGTAGAAGGTTTGAAGGCAGGATTGGAATTGGAAATGCCTGCGTCCGGTGGAATCAATGATGCGGAAATCGTAAAAGCAGTGCAGGATGGAACCATGGATGAAGCTGTTTTAAACCAAGCGGTAGAACGTATTTTGAAAATCATATTTGAATATACAGATAATCGAAAAGAACAGCCGTTGACATTGGAAAAAGATCATGAGATAGCACAAAAGGTAGCGGAAGAATCCATTGTCCTTTTGAAAAATGAAGAAGCAATACTACCACTCAAGGAAAATGAACACGTTGCATTTATCGGTGGATTTGTAAAGCATCCACGTTATCAGGGCGGTGGAAGTTCCCATGTCAATTCATTCAAAGTGACAAGTGCCTGGGATGCGCTTGTAGGAAAAGAACACATTACTTATGCAGAAGGATTTTCAGCAGAGACAGATGTATATGATGAAAAGCTGGCAGCGGAAGCAATCGAGATTGTCAAACAGGCAGATAAAACAATTATTTTTGCCGGACTTCCGGAGTCCTTTGAGTCGGAAGGATACGACAGAAAGCATATGCATTTACCGGAGTGTCAGAATAAATTGATTACAGAGATTGCAAAAGTTCAGCCAAATACAATTGTTGTGCTTCACAACGGTGCAGCAGTTGAAATGCCGTGGGTAAATGAAGTCAAAGGTCTGGTGGAGGCTTACCTTGGTGGACAGGCGGTAGGACAGGCAATTGTGAATATCCTGTATGGAATGGTGAATCCATCCGGAAAACTGGCAGAGACATTCCCAATCAAGTTGGAAGATAATCCGTCTTATCTGAATTTTGGAGATGGAGACAAAGTCAAATACAACGAGGGTGTTTTTGTTGGATATCGCTATTACGATAAGAAAAAAATGGATGTGGCATTCCCATTTGGATATGGACTGTCTTATACGACATTCAAATACAGTAATATCAAGACAGATAAAGAGACGTTGACAGAAGGAGACAACTTACAAGTGTCTGTGGATGTGACCAATACCGGAGACAGATTTGGAAAAGAAATTGTTCAGTTGTATGTGGCAGATAAGACAGAGGCTGTCAGAAGACCGGAAAAAGAACTGAAAGGTTTTGAAAAAGTTGCATTGAATCCAGGCGAGACAAAAACGGTAACATTTACATTGGATAAGAGAAGTTTTGCATGGTATAATACAGATATTCATGACTGGTATGCAGCGAGTGGAGCATATGAAATTATGATTGCGGCATCATCCAGGGAAATTTGTCTTACAAAGACAATTCAATGGGAAAGCACGCAGGCATTACCATTACATTTGCACTTGAACACAACTTTAGGTGAGTTGATGAAAGATGAGAGAACAAGAGCTCTTGGAAAAGAACTGAAAGGTAAGATGGATGCGTTCTTTGGAGGTTTAGACGGTGAAGCGGCTGAGTCGACGGAAGGCGATGAAGCTGTTTCGGATGATATGGGAGATGCCATTGCATTTTCTATGCCGATTCGAAATGTGCTGAGCTTCGGATTGTGCGAGAAAGACGAGCTGCAGGCGCGGTTGGATGAATTGAACAAGAGATAAATATTGTGTAGTTATTTTTAAAATCAGTTTGGTGAGGTGACGAGAAATGGACTTTAAATATTGTAAACTAGAAATCTTTATTCCGGAAAGCCATATCCCACAGTTGCAGAAAGCATTACAGTCTGTGGATGCCGGTCATATAGGAAATTATGATTCATGTATGTCCTGCTCGCAGCTCACCAGTTATTGGAGACCTCTGGACGGAACAGATCCTTATATTGGAAAAGCAGGAGAAATCAGTTGTGAGCCGGAAGTGAAAGTGGAAGTAACGGTATATACAGAAAAAGTGGATGAGACGATTCGTGCGATCAAAAAGGTGCATCCATATGAAGAACCGGTGATTAATGCGCTTCCGATTTATAGGACGAGTTTTTTGTAGATGGAAGAGTTCTATTATTATGAAGCGAAGAACTTACCGTGGTTCTTGTGTATGTTTAATGAGGAAAATCGCCAATCGGCAGTGATGAAACTGCTGACTGGCGATTTTTTTATAATTATCACTGCTAATCAGGATTCTCAAAGTTTGCTCTTCTCAAGATAATCCATCAATATAAAAGAATACTCATAAGCAACCATCGTTTCTTCCCGTATCATATCCAAATCAAAAAGTTCTTCCATTTTATTTAACCGATAAAAAAATGTGCTTTTATGAATATGCAGTTCTTCGGAAGCACGTACAGCATTTCTTCCATTCATCAGATAAGTTTTCAGTGTATTGGCATAATCCGTATTCTGCGTTTGATCGTGTCGAATAATCTTATAGATATCCGGATGGATCGTTGATTTTAAAGTAGTAAAATCTTTGCACAAAGCAAAGGTATGTTGCAGAAAATGGTTCCTGTAATATACGATATAATCCTCAGGTGTCAGCGTATGTTCGGAATAAAATGAGGACAGGAAAGCGGCCTGTTTGTAAAAAATATGACTTTCTGCAATATTTTCATATGGAAAACTGACATAAGCATACAATTGATGAAACTGAAGGAATGCGTAAAATTTTGTCAAAGTCTTATCACTGAATGGTTTGTATGAATCTGTTGGCAAAAGTACGGTCAGTTTTCCGTAGAAAAATACGGCCATACTGTTTGGAAGAATCGTTAAAACCTGTTGATACAAATTCTTTAACTGGATTCCGGAATTATGATTGTCAGGGACTTCATCAATAACGAGAAGAAAATAATACTTACCAGGTTGATGTCCCAACTGAATCATATTATTTAAAATATATTCTTTTCGGCTGAAATGCCCTTCTAAAAGTTCCGTTAAAAAATATTCGTAATTTAATCGTGTATTTGTCTGAAAGCTCATTTCACGTTGCATTTCAATCGCGATCACATGGCAGAACATATCGATATATTCTAAATCTTCTTCCACAAAATCTTTTTGTATTTCGCGAACACAAACATATCCCACAACGGAGTGCTGAATACGGATGCTTTGATATACCCATTTGAAAGGATAGTCTTCAATATAAGTGATAAAAGGTACGGTTGTGGAGTAGATTTTTTTTACCAGTTTCGTATCCAGCATATTTTGGAACTTGGAATCTTTTACAAAAAGTCGTCCGTCTTTTTCCTCAAGATTCGTATCCCCCGCGACTTGTGGGCTGGCTGCAAGTACGGAAAAGCTGGTATCACAGATTGTAATTGGATTATTCAAATGCGTATATGCAATATTGGTAATTCCCTGCAGACCATTATTGTGCTGTAGTGTTCGGAATAGTTCTTCTTCCTTACATTTTAGTAAATGATGTTCCAGTATGACTGTTTGAATCTGGTTAAATACTTCATCCAGAGCGACAGTTTGTGAAATACACAGACAACCGGCGGGAAGTTCACAATCCGGATAATTTACAACGAGTATATACTCATCGGCAGGTACTCCATGAAAATGAGCAGCATCACACAAGTAGAGGATATTGCCTTCGGGATGCTGTGTATGACTTGTGTTTGTGTTCCAGAATAGGACGGAGTCAATTTCGGTACGGGCATGATAAGTTCCATGAACGTGAACCTTTAAATTAGTCTCCAGTCGTTTGATAATATTTTCAAAATATGCCATGTTCCCTCCATCAGACAAATGTCTGAAAATCAATCTTATATTGATAAAAAATTTCGATTACTGTAGCGTGCTTGTTAAAAAAATAACTGATATAGTTAGATTAATATCAATATAACAAGAATTTTGTGAACCTTCAATGGGGAAAAGAAAAAGGTTGGAAAATTCGAATAAGATTCAAGTACACAGGAGGAAAAAATGAGTTACAAAGTAATGGGAATCACCGCAGGAAGAAAGAACAGCAACAGCGAAATTCTGCTGAAAGAGGCACTTTTAGCATGTCAGGAGGCGGGAGCCGAAGTAACAATGATCAATCTGAAGGACTATCATATTGAAGATTGTACAGGATGTACATCTTGCACAGCAGGAATGGCGCAGGGAAAAAATGTAGGATGTGTTCTGGATGATAAAGATGATAAGAAAAAGATTATGGATGTGATGTTGGTTCAGGATGCAGTTATTATTTCCGTTCCGACATATGACTTAATGCCAAGCGCACAGTACCTTGCATTTGGACAGAGAAGCTTAAGTTACGAGACAGCGTTCCTTGAGACAATCGGAGCAATCGAACACAAAGATCGTGTTGCAGGTCTGATTTCAGTCGGAGGATCTACAAGAGCATGGCAGTCAATGGCGCTGGAAGGACTTCAGGCAACGATGTTTACCACAGATATGAAGGTTGTCGATATGCTTCTTGCTACGAGAGTTCCGGGAGCAGCACAGTGTCTGTTAGATGATGAGTTGATCGCAAGAGCTCATAAAATGGGTGAGAACATTATGAAAGCAGTGGCAACACCTGTGGAGGAACGTACATGGCTTGGAGACGAAGACATGGGATGGTGTCCAAACTGTCACAGCAATGCATTAGTATTGGGAGAAATGCAGTGGGACGGACTGTACTATCCGGTGGAATGTCAGGTATGTGGAGCCGGTGGTAATCTGGAGCAGACAGAAGATGGAAAATGGAAATTTGTCATTCAGGAAGATGGATTGCTCAAAGACCGCACAACAGTAGCAGGAAGAGCAAAACATCTGGAAGAAATTGCTGCAACTCAGGGTGGATTCTATGCAAATCCAGAAAACAGAAAGATTGTTCAGGCGAAAATTGCAAAATATAAAAATCTTCAGTTTAAGACCGTTTAAATTAGAATTAGGATACTGGTCACAGTACCTGTGATCAGCAACCTGATTAGGACAACTTATTATAAAAAGTTCTGAAAAGATTGTAAGGAGACAATATGATTACAATAACGATTGATGGAAAACAAATTCAGACAGAAGAGGGAACCAGTGTACTGGAAGCAGCACTTCAGAATAATATTTACATTCCACACATTTGTCATCATCCGGATCTGAAAGATATCTCCGCTTGTAAACTCTGCTATGTACAGGTAGAAGGACAAGATAAGCCGATGACATCCTGTATGTTAAAAGCAGAAGATGGAATGAATATTGTTACGACAAATGAAGAGATTCAGCATTTGCGAAATGTTGCGATGGAATTGATCTTGGCAGCACATCCGGAGGATTGTTCCACCTGTCCGAAATATGGAAACTGTGAGCTGCAAAATCTGATCCAGTACATGGGTGTGTCTGCAGCAAGAATGCGTACACGAGTAAAAGGATTTGCATGTGAAACGGAAAACCCATTATATGACCATGACATGAACCGTTGCATTTTATGCGGACGCTGTGTAAGAGCATGTAATGATCTGAGAGAAGTAAAGGTATTGCAGTACCAGAAAAAGGGTATGGAAACTTATGTCGGAACGTTACATGAGAAATTATTAAAAGATGTAAATTGTAGATTCTGTGGAGCCTGCGCGGAAGTCTGTCCGACCGGAACAATCCGCGATAAGATGAATTATCCGGCAACAGAGCGTAAGGAAAAGCTTGTTCCATGCAGAAGTACTTGTCCTGCCAACACAGATGTTCCTCGTTATATCCGTTTTGTAAAAGAAGGAAAATATGATGAAGCGGCGGCTGTAATCCGAGAAAAAGTACCATTTCCACTGGCACTTGGACATGTCTGTTCACATGTTTGTGAAGCAGAATGCAGACGTTGTGCAGTAAATGAGCCAATCTCCATCCGCAACATCAAACGATATGCAGCTGAGAAAGATACTGGAAAGTATTGGAGAAATAAGGGAAAACAATTGCCGGATACCGGAAAAAATATTTGCGTAGTCGGAGCAGGTCCGGCAGGGTTGACAGCCGCTTATTATCTGAGAAAACAGGGCCATAACGTGACAGTAAAAGAAGCACTTCCGAAAGCCGGAGGAATGTTACAGTATGGTATCCCTTCTTACAGAATGCCGAGAGAAGAGCTGGATCAGGAGATTGCATATATTCTGGAATCTGGAATTAAGTTGGAAACAGGAGTCAGAGTTCAAGACATAACAGAGTTAAAAACACTGTATGATGCGGTTTTGGTTGCAATTGGAAATCATGAAGGTACATTACTTCCGATGGAAGGGAATGATGCGGAAGGTATTTTACTGAATATTGATTTTCTGAGAAATGCATCGATGGGAAATGAAACCGGAATCGGTAAACGTGTGATCGTGCTTGGCGGCGGAAATGTCGCTTTTGATTGTGCAAGAACAGCAAAAAGACTTGGTGCCGAAGAGATTCATGTGGCATGTCTGGAAGCAAGAGACAAGATGACAGCAGATGAAGAGGAAATCGAACAGGCGCAGGAAGAGGAAATTCAGGTACATCCGGCACAGAGTTTTGAGAAGATTCTGAAAGATACCAATAATAAAGTAACCGGAGTTGCATTTAGTGATATTCTGTCATTTACATTTGATGAAAATCGCAGAGCAATCATTGAAAAAGCAGAAGACTCTTATCATGAAATCGAAGCAGATACGGTTATATTTGCAGTAGGACAGAGATGCGGATTGAGTCCGGAAGCCGGAATGGAACGAGGCAGAGCGAATTCAATCAAGGCGGATGGGAAAACACTTGAAACGGATATTCACGGAGTCTTTGCATGTGGTGACGTGACTTATGGAACGAAGTCTGTAATCCTGGCAATCGCAGATGGTAGAAAAGCGGCAGAATCCATTGATAAATATCTTGGCGGAGACGGAGATATTTCCGAGGTGCTGGCGCCGGTGGAAGAACATCCGACAGCGATTGGACAGGTAGATGGATTCGGCTATGAATCAAGAAGAAAACCGCAGATATTAAGTGCAAAAGAGCGAAAAGATAATTTTAAAATGGTCAATTCAGGAATCTGTGATGAGGATATCTGTGGAGAAGCGTCAAGATGTCTGCAGTGTGATCTGAGAATGGATATTACAAGATCAAAAATTTGGAGTGACTATGATGGGGAGGAGGGAGAGAAAACATGTTAAAGTACATAGAAAATAAAGAAGCAGAAGAGAAAATTGCAGAGATGAATGCAGAACAGATTCTGAGAAAGATTGCAGAAATAAAAGATCCGGTTACGAATATGGCAGTCGGAAAAATGATTTCAAACTTAAAAGATACTGTTCAGAATGAAAAAATGAATGTCGTTGTTTCTTTGGCAAATGGTGATATCGACCAGATGTTGTCCTGCCTGTATCAGGACAACGCACAGGGAGTGATGCAGGGAGCGGAAACACTTGCAAAGATTCTCGGAGCAGAAAAAATCGTGTTGATTCTTCCGGAATCCTTAAAAGAACAGGAAGCAGAAAAGAAATTCAGTTGTTATGCAAACGACAAAAAGGAATATCCAACAGAAATTTTATATGGAATGTGTTCACGCATGTCATATACAACGGATTTGCTTGTGCATCCAATCATTTGTGTGAAGTGTTTTGAAGCATTAAAGGGAGAAAACGTTCATAAAACAATTCTGTCCATAAACGGACAAGCACCGCAGGAAGTGGAGTATGGCACAACACTTGCACAGATTATTCCGGAAGCGAAGGCAGTCAGAATCGGCAACCAAATCTGGGGAGTAGAAGTAAGAACACAGATATTAGACGAAACATTTCCAATCGAGAACGGTGTCATTGAAACATATGCAGAGGATGCATGTATTGTAAAAAAAGTAGAAGCGTTGGTTGGTAAGTTAAGAGCGAAATGCTGTGGAAAATGTGTTTTCTGTCGAGAAGGTCTTGTTCAAATCCATGAAGGATTGAAAGATTTGACAGCAGGAAAAGCGAAACTGACAGATATTGAGCTGATGAAAGAATTAGCGGAAATCATGAAGCAGCAAAGCAATTGTAGCTTAGGACAGACTGCTTCTGGAATGATACTTGGATTGCAGGAACATTTTGCAGATGATATCAAAGAACATCTGGCAGGACGATGCCATACATTGACTTGTAAAGCTCTGGTTCACTATTATATTGACCCGAAAATGTGTAAAGGTGATGGGCATTGTGTGGATAACTGTCCGAAAAAAGCAATCGATGGTGGAAAAGATTTTGTCGGTGTTATTGATGAGTTTGAATGTGATAAGTGTGGCAAATGTATCGATGTATGCGCGAATGACGCAATCAAATGTGTAACCGGAAGATTACCGAAATTGCCGGATGAACCAATTGCATTGAAAAAATCAAAAGATACCTCAGAAACGCAGGAGAGAAAAACAAGAAAACGAGTAAAACCAAAAGCACTGTTATATAAGAAAAAAGTATCAGGTTTTACAGAAGATTCCAATAGTCAGACAGTCAAAGTGAAAGGAAATTTACCTATGAAAGAAATGAATGCAGACGTTATTATCGTAGCAGCCGGACCGGCAGGACTTGCAGCAGCAGTTACAGCAGGGGAGCATAATTTATCATCCATCGTATTTGAGAAATCAAATACAACAGGTGGAGCAGCAAACATGGGAATGGGACCACTTGGTATTGATACAAAGGTTCAGAGACGTGGATTTAATCAGATTACAGTGGAAAAAGCGCTGGATCTTCATATGGATTACACGCATTGGAGAGTCGATGCGGACCTGGTATCCACATATTTCCATAAATCAGCGGACACCATTGAGTGGCTGGAGAGCATGGGGGTAGAATTCGCCGGAGCATTCAAATATTTTGCAGAGTCCGAGGCAACATGGCATATCGTAAAACCGGAAAACGGAGTAATCGGACCTCGTGCAGCGGGAGGTATGATCAAAGCATTGACCAATCGTGCAAAAGAGCTTGGTTCACAGTTTGAAATGGAAACAAGCGTTGTAGAACTGATTAAAGAAAACGATAAAGTATGTGGAGTTATCGCGGTAGATAAAGACGGACAGCAGATCAAAGCGACGGGTAAAGCTGTCATTGTTGCAACAGGTGGATTTGGCAATAATAAAGAAATGCTTGCAAAAGAATTCAACCTACATCTTTGCGAAGACTTCTATCCATTCATGGTTCCTGGAATTGTCGGAGATGGTCTGAACATGATGTGGAAAGCAGGCGCTATGAAGTATGGTGCCGGTATTGAGGCAATTTATCAGCTTCCGGATAATCTGAACTGGTTCTTACTTGATGCAGTTCTTCGTCAGCCAAACCTTCTCATCAACCAGCTTGGAGAACGTTTCATGAACGAGGACCGCATGGGTAATACGACATTTACAGGAAATGCGTTGGCATTACAGCCGGGCAATTATGCATACTGTATTATGGATGGCAATATCCTGAAGCATTACAAGAAAAACGGACCGGATATCGAAGATATCGTACATCCACAGGAGGCATTCTTTGGATTTGAGCAGCAGGCTGCATTGGCTGTAGAACAGGGATATGAGGCATATTTTGAAGCTGAGACATTGGATGAACTTGCAGAAAAACTGCAGATGGATCCGGAAGTCCTGAAAAATACAGTGGAAGAATATAATGAAATGTGTGATCTTCATTGTGATACACAGTTCAACAAGAATCCAAAATTCCTGCATAAGATTACAGGAAAAGGAAAATACCTGGTCGGTAAATTCTATCTTGGCGCATACGGAACAATCGGTGGTATCCGAATCAACAAATATTGTGAAGTACTGGATGATAACTTTATGCCAATCGAAGGTTTGTATTCAGCAGGTTCTGATGCAAATACAATTTACGGTGACAGTTATAACTTTACACTTCCGGGAAATACAATGGGATTCGCGGTGAACTCAGGAAGAATGGCAGGAGAATCTGTGGCTGAGTATATTCAGGAGCTGTAGAAGGCGAAATAACATTAGAAATTTTGAAGCAGACAAGCAGGAGCTAAGGAATAATATTTTACAATGAAAAAATAATAGTAGGGACGGCATACAACTATTTTTGTATGTCGTCCTATTGGCTATTAAGCATACGACAAAAAGATTCAATGGAGTTTTTTGTGATTAAATTTCTTTTTTAGTGGAATAAATTCGATTTTAAGTGCCATTCCCATTCCGGCAGCTAACCTTTTTAGTAATTTTAAGGAAGGATTTCGAGTTCCGTTTTCTAATTTACTTATATCTGCTTGATTGATGCCAGTGCGTTCGGCAAGTTCTTTTTGAGTTAGATTTTGAGATATCCGTGCATTGACCATTGCACGAATAACATCAAGCTCAGGTTGAATATCCTCCCATTCTTTTTTGAATGTTTCATCTTGTAATTGCTCATTTAATAATTCTTTAAATTCACTCATTATGTCGCTCCCTTTCAAAAAAATCGGTACGATAACGTTTTGCGAGTTCAATTTGATTTCGAGGTGTTTTTTGAGTTTTTTTGGCAAATCCATTTGTAAATACTATTCTACCTTCATAATAGAAAAAATATAAGATTCTTGTAATATTTGTGCCTGTTTTCCCGCGAATCTCAAAGATACCATCTTCGAGATGTTTGCTATAGGGTTCTCGAAGTTCATTTCCATATTCTTCCAAAATATCAATCAATCCGAATAGTTTTGCTTTCATTTTAGAATTTTGTGATAGCAAGAAATCCTTTGCGGGTTTTTCGCCGTTGGGTTTTGTGTAAAATTCTGCTGAAAATTTGCTCATTTGTACCTTCCGTTCCTTGGAATATTTATATAATATGGGATATATACCATATTGTCAATCCGAAATATAGTGAAATTATTTAAAAAAGTTAACATTGGAGATATTTATAAGAAATATTGAAAAGTGTTTTGAAATAACAAGATGCTATAAGATTTAAAATTATATTGTGTAAAATAAGAATACAGGAAAAGCAAAGAAAATATAAAAATATGCCGGATTTTTCTAAAGAACCTACATGGAGAAGTCAAACACTGCACGTTACAATAGAAATATAAGAATTGAAAAAATGTAGTGTATTTGAAATGGAGGAAATAGAGAAAATGAAGGCATTTATTTTTGATCTTGATGGGGTAATTGTATTTACAGATAAATTCCATTATCAGGCATGGAAGAAAATGGCGGACAGAATGGGAATTTACTTTGATGAGACAATCAATAACAGACTTCGTGGTGTAAGCCGTGCGGAGAGTTTGGAAATCATTCTTGAGGAGTATGAGGGAACACCGCTGACAGCAGAGCAAAAAGCAGAATTGATGGAAGAGAAGAACAATACTTACAGAGAGCTTTTGAAAACAATGACAGCGGCAGATGTGACAGATCAGGTTCGTGATACATTGAAAAAGCTTCATGAGGCCGGATTTAAACTGGCAATTGGGTCTTCAAGTAAGAATGCAAAATTTATTCTGGAAAAGGTCGAATTAATAGATGCGTTTGATGCAATTTCAGATGGAAATAATATTACACATTCAAAACCAGATCCGGAAGTATTCTTAAAAGCGGGTGAATTTCTTGGCGAGAAACCGGAAGACTGTGTTGTTGTAGAAGATGCTTATGCAGGAATTGATGCGGCTAAGGCAGCAGAGATGGAAGCTGTGGGAATCGGCGATGCATCAGGATATGAGAAAGCAGATTATAAGATTCAGAAATTTGAAGAATTGTTAAAGATTGCGGGAATTGAATAAAGTTAAAA
>DAVZKO010000028.1:0-28854 GCA_052272205.1 Schaedlerella sp.
CCGGGACGTACTACAAAGATATCCCCTTTTTTCACCTGCTCAATAGATACTTCTTGTTCAACTCCGTCAACTACAATGGTTGCTTTTTTGGGAGCCAATTTCATAAGACCTTTTAATGCATCGGTTGTTTTTCCCTTCGAATGAGCTTCTAACATTTTGCCGACGGTAATTAAGGTTAAAATCATAGCTGCTGATTCGAAATAGAATTCATGCATCCATGACATAACTTTATCCATGTCCATATGAACCTGTGCATCCGTCATTGCAAATAAAGCAAAGGTACTGTAAGCAAACGATGCGCCGGAGCCCAAAGCAACAAGTGTATCCATGTTTGGTGCTTTGTGTATAAGACCTTTCAATCCGCTGATAAAGAACTTCTGGTTGATGATCATAATTGCTACTGTAAAAAGTAACTGTATCAGGCCCATTGCTACATGGTTGCCATTAAGCCAGAAGGGTAACGGCCAATTCCACATCATATGTCCCATAGAAAGATACATCAAAGGGACTAAAAAGCATAACGATGCGATAAGACGTTTTTTTAGGACAGGTGTTTCTCGGTCTTTTAACATATCGTCATCATTTCCAACTGTGGTATGTTCTTTTTGAGCACCTTTTTTGGATGCCCCATATCCGGCTTTTTCTACTGCTGCTATAATCTTTTCTGGAGAAGCACTTCCCTCTACACCCATGGAATTAGTAAGCAGGCTTACCGAACAGCTTGTCACTCCAGGGACGGCTGATACTGCTTTCTCTACTCGGGTGCTGCAGGCGGCACAACTCATTCCGGTAACGTCGTATTGTTCCATTCATTCCACCTCTTTTATTATTGTTATATATTGAACTGATCGTTTGGCTATCTCATTAATTTTTGTAAGGTATTTACCAGTTCATCTACAATTTCATCGTTCCCCTCACGGATATCATCTGCAACACAAGTTCGTATATGATTTGCAAGAAGAACTTTATTAAAACTATTGAGTGCTGCATTTGCCGCAGATACCTGAATTAATATATCTGGACAATATGCATCTTCATCGACCATTCGTTTGATTCCACGAATCTGTCCTTCAATTCGATTCAAACGATTGATTAAATCTTTATGTTCTTTTTCTGTACGTTCTTTTGTCTTATGACAACAGCATTCTTTCTTTTCTTCCATTGTATTCATCTCCTTTATATCTTTCATAGAGATTATATACCCCCATATGGTATATTGCAAGCCCTTTTTGATTCTTTTATATAAAAAAGCATGAACATTCAGCTTGTTTTCTGAATCGTTCATGCTTTTTATCTATCTTTTTTATAAGATTTTGTTACATTTAACGGATATTAGAGTTCTATATCCTTCAAGTATGGATTTGTTACATCATAGAAGCGCTCTTCCTCTACTGCTTCTGCAAGTTTTGTATCAATTGGCATCTTACCTAATACCGGTACTCCGTATGATGCAGCAATTTCATCGATATGGCTCTCACCGAATATTTTGATTTCCTTCCCACAATCAGGACATTTGACATAACTGTAATTTTCAACAATACCAAGTACTGGAATATTCATCTGTTTTGCCATGCCATAGGCTTTCTTTACAATCATCTGAACCAAATCCTGCGGTGATGTTACAATCACAATTCCGTCTACCGGAAGCGACTGGAATACAGTCAATGGAACATCGCCTGTTCCTGGCGGCATATCTACAAATAAGTAATCAATATCATCCCATATTACGTCTGTCCAGAACTGTTTTACAACACCCGCAATAATCGGTCCTCTCCAGATAACAGGTGCCTCCTCGTCATCTAAAAGAAGGTTTACAGACATAATTCTTGTATCATCTTTTGCAAGAGCCGGAAAGATTCCTGCTTCACTTCCCTCTGCTTTACCATGAACACCATACATCTTTGGAATGGAAGGGCCTGTGATATCCGCATCTAAAATTCCAACATTGTATCCTTTTTCTCTCATCATACGTGCCAGAGATGCTGTGACGAAAGATTTACCAACACCACCTTTTCCACTTACAACCCCAATTACTCGTTTTACGCTGGAATATGGATTGGCAGGCTCTCTCATATCTACTTTCTTACTGCTACATCCGTCTGCATGTGCACAACCGGAACAGGATTCTTCTGAACATCCTTGAGTTTTTGTCTCTTCTGACATATTATCATACCTACACTTTCTTTGTTATTTTAATCTTCAAATATTTGATGAATACTGTCATAATGCAGGAAAATTCCCTGATTTGCGTATTCTTTTACTTCTTCAATTGTTGCGATTGCAAATTCAGAAACTTCTTTATCCTGAACTTTTACATCGGACTCGTTAAAATCAAGAATAAACTTATAAATATCCACAAAATAATTATTTTTTTCCTCTGGATTTACACGTTTATAAGAAAACGCATATCCACCTTGTGCTCCGGACACATCGATGCCGGTTTCTTCGGAAATCTCACGAATAACAGCATCTTTTGAGGATTCTCCGGCATTGACTCCGCCACCCGGAACTTCCCACCATCCGGCTGCCCATTCCTTATCCATAAGACGACGTGTAATCAAATATTTACCATCGGGACGCTGTAATACACCAAGTACGGTAAGATGAAATTCATCTGGCTTCATGTTCCAGTCATTGCGTTTCATTGTACGTCCGGTTTTTTCTTTATTTTCATCATAAATATCCCAAAATTCCATGTCATTTCTCCTAGTTAGTTTTTCGTATCAATCTCTCCGTCTATGACTGCAACATCTTTGGTTGTTTTTCCTGTGTACATAAACTGGTCTGCAACACGTACTGCATCATCTACCGGGTATACCCCGTATGCACCACCAATGGTAACGGAAAGTTTTATATTTGGATATTCCTGAATTGTAATATCACGAATCATCTCTATAAGTTCCCGCATCTTCCTTTGGAAGATATTTTTTGGAATGTTCTGCATTAGTAATACAAATTCGTCTCCACCATATCGAATCAGCATATCGGTACTTCGAATATAAGACTTAATAAGTCTGGATACATGGTACAAGACAACGTCTCCCGCAGCATGACCGTATTTATCATTGATCGTTTTAAAATTGTCGCAATCAATCATTGCAACAGCCTTAATATTCTGAAGTTCTTTCGCATATTCTTCGTAATATCTTCGATTATAAGCACCTGTCAAAACGTCCCGGTAGAATTTGTCATTATAATTCATAATACTCTTAATGAATTTGGTTTTCCCGAGAGAACCGAATACTCTTTTATCACGGACTTTGTAAATCATTTCAATTACATTTGGCTGCTCGTCCAATTCGATATATTTGGCAACAACTGCATAAATATCATCTCCCACAAATTCTAAACGACATATCTGATCTTTTCGTGCATATGCCTCTCTTGCAACGCATTCTTTACAGGAGGTATTGCGCCCCCATACAAAATAGCATTTTTGTCCGTCACAGTTATTGTCCTTTTGTGTTTCCTGCTTCAAATCATCTAATACCTGATTATGCTCTACATCTATCAAACGTACACTATCAAAGACCTTTCGAAGCTGATTAAGCAAATCAGAAATACCGGAAGCCGTTTCCTGAAGGATATGATTCTTTCGCTTGATCGGAGGTATCGGTGTCTCATGTACATCAAACAATCTTCCTAATACACCAATTCGCTTCGGAATCTCGTCATCGGACCACAGGATGTGAGTAAGGACTTCATACCAACGCATCTCTCCCTTGATATTTAACAATAACTGCATGGTTATCTCTGGTTTATCCGGGGTTGTCTGTTGTATATGTTCTTTAAAAATAGCAAGGTTTTCTTTTCCTAAAAACATCAGATTGCTTTCATCCGGATGTACGATTATCTCTTCGACTCCGAGAATATCTGCACCAATCGGAGAAAACATCAATGTATGGAAATTAATATCATATTCAAACTGAATCTCCTCAATTCCCTTTGTAAAGAACTGTCTCTTTGTTCTTTCTATCTCAAGCAACTTACTCTGAGAGCCTTTCCTCTCAGTTGTAATCGGTGCATTATTGTTTTCCAATAACTCTTCGGTTACTTTTGACAACAGAAGCTCATCTGGTTTGCTCATTGATTCAACACCGATAATTTCCTGTATATGATCCTGTATTTCTTGCAGGCACTCTAAAAGAATCGGATTAAATGCACCGCACTGTCCATCAAGGATCATATGCATTGCCTCTTCGTGGGAGAATGCCTTTTTGTAGCAGCGTTCACTGGTCAGGGCATCGTATACATCTGCTACAGAAACAACCTGTGCAGAAATTGGAATGGCTTCGCCTTTTAGTCCATCCGGATAACCATTGCCATCATAACGTTCATGATGCCAACGACAAATCTCATAAGCGACACTCATCAATGTTTTCTCCTGATATATTGGGAGATCTTTGAGCATATTAGAGCCAATCATGGAATGTGTTTTCATGATTTCGAACTCTTCTGCAGTCAGTCTGCCTGGTTTATTTAAAATTTTGTCATCGATACAAATCTTTCCGATATCATGAAGTGCAGATGCTGTACTAATTGTTAATACATCTTGTTCTGTAATGGAGTAGGAATCTGTTTTTTTCATCAAACATTGTAGTAAGAGTTTTGTCATCATCTGAATATGATGCACATGTAAGCCGCTTTCACCATTTCTGAATTCTACAATATGACCGAGAACATTAATCATCATATTGCTGTCTTTTTCTTTGGCATAAACCTGCTCTTCTACAATGTGAAGTAAGCGTTTCTGCTTCGCATACAGCATCAACGCATTGGAAATGCGGCGGTGAATGATATAGCTTTCATATGGCCGGGTAATATAATCTGTTGCTCCTAAATCATAAGCTCGTTCAATATAAGAAGAAGAGCTTTCAGAAGATATCATAATAACAGGTGTAGAGTCCGTCCAATGATACTTGTTCATAATTGTGAGGACGCCAAATCCATCCATTTTTGGCATCACAATATCAAGCAAAACCAAATCTATCTGTTCTCCATATTGTCTCAGTAAAGAAATGGCTTCTACTCCATTCTCAGCCTCCAACGTATCATATTCATCTTTCAGCAGCTCAATTAAAATTGTACGGTTCATCTCGGAATCATCTACAATTAGTACTACTGATCTATTCTTACTCAGTTCCTGTCTCATTCATTGTTCCTACTTTCCACATGGTAAGATACCTAGTTAATTCATTTTATTATACCACAGCCAACACAAGAAAACCACTCATAGATTCAAAAAATCCAGCGGTGAGGAATAAATTTATTTGTTCCTCACCGCTACTTGTTGCCATTGTATTTCCTGTTCCTAGCATGGTAAGTTTCATATCTTAATTTCTCCTTCTGTCCTTTTATGTATAGAATGTAATAAAAAAGATGTTTTAAGTATCTCTTTTAAAAGTATACTTAAAACATCTTTTTAACACAATAGATTTATATATTCCTTTCTTTGATTCCTCTTTTTGATTCATAAATCGCTACATCACAATAGTCCAATTCGGTTTCTTTTCCACATTTGTAGGTCAGAAACTGACCTACAAACGGAATTTTCATTTTTTTTCCATTCTTTTGAGCATTCTCAATTGTCTTGAGCATTCTTTTTAAGTGACTTTTCGGCAGCGCACATCTATCGTGTGCCGAATATGCTCCTTTGAAGTCAATCTCTTTTAACTGTTTTACCTTTTCACAAAAAGGCGCAAGTTTTACCTCACTCCCAACGCCAAAGAGCAGTCTTCTGGCTATAGAATCACCTGATAAAAGCAACCTTGTTTTTTGATCCAAAAGAAGAATACTCCCCGGTGTATGTCCCGGAATGTGGAATACTGTCAATTTTCTGTTGCCTAATTCTATCACATCCCCCTCATTTAGCGGATGTAACACCGGACAAGGATTGGTTGGTCCATTCACTCCCGGGACTCCATTTCTCACCATATCCATGTCTTTTGAATGAAGCCACACCTCTTCCCTTTTATTTAAATGAAAGATGTGATCCACATGTCCGTGACTTAATACCAACTGAACCGGTTTGTCTGTCAGTGAACAGGCATAATCCCATAGACCCTCTTGATTCACTGCCAGATCAAAAAGAAG
Source organism: Schaedlerella sp. (assembly GCA_052272205.1). Classification (GTDB taxonomy): domain Bacteria; phylum Bacillota; class Clostridia; order Lachnospirales; family Lachnospiraceae; genus Schaedlerella. The sequence goes on from DAVZKO010000028.1 coordinate 6,094, forward strand.
CGCTTTTTCATCACCTGCTACCAGATATGAATTAGCAGTCGCCTCTTGTGGTTTCGTAAGTTCCTCTATCGACATTCCCGACTTTTTTGTAGCAGATATCAGATAGATACCCTCTTCGATTTCTGTTGAAAATAATATGTCCCTCATATCTTCCTACCTTATATTTTATACTTCCTTCTTCTCATTGTACGCAGTTACACCCGGAGCATACTTTCCTTCGGCAAGATCTGCTGCAATCTGTGGATAAATTTTATCCAGATCATAGAGTGCTGCTGCAATAATTGCAATAATAATCATTCCAACCGGAAGGAAGATAAACATTATCTTAAAACCTGTCAATGCAGAAGCTGTCTGCTGCGCTGCTCCGGCTACATATCCAGAAGCATTCATAATCAAACCAAGTACGATAGTTCCAAGACTGTTTCCAATCTTTCCAGCAAATGAGTTGGCAGCATTTCCCATACCGATCATACTGTAACCATTTTTCCATTCGCCATAAGTCAATGTATCCTGAATAATTGACGCAAATGCACATCCGGCAATACCATATCCTGCTCCACCGATTACGCCGGCTGCAAGTAAAATAAGCTTTGCATTAGAAAAGAGCGGAAGTAATGTTCCAATGCCTCGAATAATGAGCCCTCCAAGTACCGCGTTTCGTTTTCCAAGCTTTGCCATAATTGGGAAGCCAATCAACATAAATCCAAGCATTGCCAGAGAATTTGCTGTAGAAAATACCTGATAGAATTCTGCATCTCCTACCACATATGTCATATAATAAGATGTGGTAGATCCGGTTGCTCCCATTAAGAACTGAATTACTACTGCAATGATAATATTATAAATCCAATACTTATTTTTAAAGAGTGCTTTTAATGTTGTTAATACAGATACCTCTGTTTTCTTGTTTTCTTTTTTATCTTCATCGCCCGCATTTTCAATCACACGTTCTCTCGTACCAAATACAATCAGGACCTGTGCAAGCATTCCGACAATCATCCAGATGACCAACAATTTAATCCATCCGGTTCTGTCTCCATATGGTGAGAAAGACGGATCTGAACTTAGGAGCTTTAGTGCTGTAATAATCGTTGCATTTCCAAGCAAGCTTGCAATTACATTTCCTACCATGTTGATACCGCCATTTAAACCACGAGACTTCTGGTTTGTAGTCATCAGACCGTTCAATGCCATAAACGCTACATAACTGAACGTATAACAACCTGTAGAAACAAGGTTATACATTACAAATACATATACAATCTGTGCAGCACCTGTAAGGCTGCTTGGCATCAGATACAATAAAAATAACGCAATAACAGTACACGGAATCATACGAAGCAGCCAGATTCTCGCTTTTCCGAATTTGCTGTGTGTCTTATCAATGACACGTCCTGCAATCAAATCCGAAATGCCATCTAAAAACTTTGATACACCGATAATTCCCGCAGCAATACCTGGATTGATTTTCATAATTTCTGTAAGATATACAATTAAGAATGCACCGATGAAAAGGTTTACCGCATTTGTGGCAAATCCACCTCCGATACCATATGCCAGATGTTCGCCAAATCCGATTTTTGCATTTTGTGACATATCTTTACCCTTTTTGCTCATTTATGTCTCCCTCCTAATATACATGTATTTTACTTATTTCTTCAATTGCTTTTTCATAGTTTTCCGTAGGCTGTCTGAAAAGCAATGCACGTGTTCTCTGATCTCCGATTGATTTATTCATCGCTTCCAGGTCATTTCGATTAATAGATGCAATGTATCCCGGAAGATATTTGTCGAGGATTTCTACCGCCTTCGTATTCTCCAATAATCTTTCCACCGGAGTTGTTTCAGAATACAGTGCAAGATAATCTCTCTTTGTCGTAATTTCAAAATCATAACTTCCTGCCGGAAGCACGTTCGGTTCCTGCTCAGGTAGTATTACTTCTGCCTCACAGCCAAATGGAATTTCAATATGGAATGCCAATACTCCATTCTCCCTAATTTCCCACTGTGATACATAACGACCTGCTGCAGAGTCAAACGAACCTTTGAAGTAACCCATTCTGACATCTGGTTTTGGAGCAAGGCGCACCTTTTTAAATCCCGGTTCTGTAGGAATCATTCCCATTGAATGGCGATATACAAATTCCATAACCGAACCATAAGAATAATGATTTAAGGAATTCATTCCCGTACCGCTGATCTGCCCGTCAGGTAAAATGGAATTCCATCTTTCCCAGATTGTTGTTGCACCCAGATTTACTGCATAAATCCATCCCGGGAAGCCTTCAAAGAATAAGAAATCATAAGCCAGATCTTCCATGCCACAATCAGCAAGAACTGTATTCATCATTGTGGCACCTACAAACCCGCCCTTGATGCGATAACAATCTTTCTTAATTCGAGCTCTTAACGCCTCAATCATTTTATTTTTATCGCAATAAATGCCAAATTTTAATGCAACAAGATAACCGGTCTGTGTATCAACAGCGATTCTTCCGCTTGCTGTAAAATATTCCTTCAGAATAGCAGCCTTGATTTTTTCTGCCTGCTGCTCATATTCCTTTGCCTCTTCATAACCTAGTATTTTAGCTGCCTTAGCCACATAACTTGTAGACGCATAGTAATATGCTGAAGCGATGAAACCGGAATCAGTTGCACCAAAAGTACTCTGTTCTGTCGCACCATCTAAAGCAAGCCAGTCTCCAAACTGGAATCCGAAATCCCAGAGATTTTTTTCTCCTCTGTTTTGATCTTCTCTTCTGACACAATCCACCCAGTCCTTCATAAGCGGGTAATGACATGCCAGCATATCTTTGCTTCCGTAATAATCATAAAGCATATTTGGTAGAAATGTAGCAATATCGCTCCATACACTTGCAAATAATCCAGGAAACTCATTTGGAAGATAAATCGCTGCTTTGCCGTTATTTCGCATCTGATCTGAACGAAGATCACGAATGAATTTTGCATAAAAACTGCGTGTATCCATCAAATAACTTGCAGTACGGCAAAATACCTGTGCATCACCTGTCCAGCCAAGTCTTTCATCTCTCTGTGGGCAGTCTGTAGGCATGTCCATAAAATTTGATTTTAATCCCCATACTGCATTTTCATGAAGTCTGTTGATCTTAGTATTTCCTGTTTCAATCTCGCCCGTTCGATCCATTTCAGAATAGATTGCTTTACCTGTAAAGCAAGATGCATCTACTTCTTCCAAGCCGGATACCTTCACATATCGAAATCCAAAGAATGTAAACTGTGGGCGAATCGTTCTGTCACATCCATCGGATATGTAAAAAAATTCTGATTTTGCTGTCCGATAATTGTCATGATAAAAATTACCATTCTGCAAAACCTCCCCGAATTCCCATTTCATTGTAGTATTCTTCGGAATCTGTTGTGTACACTCTACTACACCGGCAAAATTCTGACCGAAATCCAAAACAATTTCCCCCGCAGGTGTATGGATTACTTCCTTTACTGCCAGACTTTCCATATCATGAAGTCCCGGTGAATAGCGTTCCACCAATGTTGCAAGCGCATCGATCTTTTTCGCACTTCGCCATGGATTTTCTTTCCCATCCCACAAGAGATAATTTTGTGTTTCTCCATCATAGATACATGTTTTCTCAAAAATACTTCCGCGATAGTTCCAACTCTCATCTGTTCCGATTACTTCCACGCTTCCATCTTCATATCGAATATAAAGCTCTGCAATCAGGCCGAAATTCTTCATGCCGTAAGCAACATTAGTTAAACCGAAACGTCCCATATACCAGCCTTTTCCAAGCTGTACAAGAATTTCATTTTCTTCACCCAAATGTTCTGTTACATCGTATGTACAATATTGAACATGTTCCTTGTAATCATTGATAAATGGAGGCATCACATCGTTTCCAACCTTTTTACCATTGATTTGTGCCTCGAATACACCAAGACCACAGATATACAGGCGAGCCTGGGAAACTTTTTTTGAAGTAGAAAAACGCTTCAGAAATTCTGGATGAATACTATCATTTTCTTCAATTCCTATCCAATCTGCGCTCCAACCTTCTGTAAGCTTTGCAGTCTCAAACCAAAACACATCACTTTGCACCGTTTCATTGGCATCTGTTGTCACAATCACCTGATAATAATATCGCGTATGCGGAGTCAGTTCTAATTTTAACGGTACACCCAATGAATCAAGTTCCGGATTACTTACCTCATAGATAACCTTTTGCATCCCTTCATCTAACGCAACACGAATCGTTGCATTGGTTTGCTTTTTCCCTGTCGCATTACGCACCTTCCATGAGCAAAGAAGCGTATCATAGAGATACCCTAGCGGATTCTCCACACCATTCATTTTCACTGCATAAATTTCCATATTTATATCCATCCCTTCAAATTTAATTTTACAAATGTTTCCAGAATGACACAGCTCGTTCCACCCAGCCATCTGCTTCTGTACCGGTTCCAAGACCAAAACCATGTTCTCCCGTTTTTAAACGTTCAAATTCACACGCAATTCCTAATGACGACAGCTTCTGTTTCATATGCTCGCAATTGGAAATCGGAACAGTACTGTCATCTTCTGCCTGCATCAGATAGGTCGGAGGATATTGGGCATCCATATTTGCTACAATTTCATAATCCTTGCAGATTTCCTTCGCGTCACCATCTCCAAAGTAACCTTTGATCATCATACTACGTACCGGAAGAGGCATCTGCTGCAGGGTGTCCCACACATCAATCAAAGGATAATCTAAAAGCATACATTTTGGTTTCAGACATCCGTATGCTTCATAACCGATTGATTTCGTTCCCCAGGAAGCGGCAAGATGTCCGCCTGCAGAAAATCCACCTACCGCATATTCTGCAGCATTCACATGAAGTTTTTCGGCATGTTCTTCAATATATTTACACGCTGCGGCCAAATCCTCCATCGGTTTTGGAAATACCTTCGGTGCGCCGACACGGTAATTCAGGCAGAATACGGTGATACCCAATTCATTCAATTTGGCTGCAACAGGAAAACTCTCCGGCAGAGAACACACAGCCCCATACGCTCCTCCTGCCGCTAAAATCACATATTCTTCTGATTCTGACGGGAAATGAAAAATCTGTACATCACCTTTCTCTTCATTCGCTTTCACACTTTCTGCGTCATACACTCGATAGGAAAATGTGGCACCGCTCTCTAAAATCTCATCCACACGATTCAGCCCAAATGCCATGTCTTTCGCACCCCATGTTTTATGCGCCTTTTCAATATCCTGAAGACTCATGTTCATCTTCAGACCTCCGCCTAATCCGTTCTGACTGTAGACAAGATACGGAACCAACAGTTCCCATTTTGGCCGCATCTGAAGTTCTTTTAAAGTTGTCTTTTCTGTAATCAACTGCTTCATATCACTTACTTCCCCATATATCAAATACAAGTTCCTCTACCTTTGCACTAATATAAGAACCTGAGCCACCCAAATCTGTTCGGTTTGTCATAAATACAGCTTCCAGATGATCCTTCGGACTTACAAAGAAATGTGTGCCAAAAGCGCCACTCCATCCATATGTTCCTTCTGTCGCAAAACTCTTGGCAACATTCGGATTTTGACGAATTTTCACACCTAGTCCCCAAACCGTTCCCGGATCTGGTTCGAGATGCTGCTCTGCTGCTTCTGTGTGCATCAATTTCACTGTTTCTGGTTTTAATATCTGTTTTCTATGGAAACTACCATGATTGCATAACATTTCTACAAGATGCTCATAATCCACGATCGTAGAAAACAAACCTCCGCTTCCCTCTTCAAACCGCATCTTATCCTGATGCAACATTCCGAACATATCATCCTTCGTTCCTGTTACATCTTTCAAGGTTTCTTTTTCTCTCTTATATACATGCACGAGACGCTTTTTCTGTTCGTCACTCAGGAAAAATGTAGTATCTTTCATCTCCAACGGCTCGCAGATATTTCTCAGAAGATATTCTTCAAATCGCATACCTGATACACGTTCAATCACATATCCCAGAATATCAAATCCGGCAAGTGGCGAATAGCTCGTTCCTGTCCCCGGCTGAAAATCGAGAGCATATCTGCTGTATCGCATCACACGGTCTTCCAGAATCTGATCTTCAATTTTCATTTTCATCATCGCAATCAGACCAACCGCTCCCTGTTCCAAGCCTGAGGAATGAGACAGTAAATCTCGAATGGTAATCTCTCTGTCCGCAGGTACTGTTTTCACCTTTTCCATTTTGAATAGTGGCACTTGAAGCAATATCTTCTTCGGATGATCCATATCAATTACATATCGTTCATCCGAAGCAACCTGCATGTTTTTGAATTCAGGAACATACTTTGACAACGAATCGTCCAAACCAATCTTCCCACTTTCAATTAACTGTAAGATTGCAACTGCAGTTACACATTTTGTCATAGACATCATACGGTAAATGGAATCATACGAAATTTCCTCTTTTGAATCTATGCATGCCATCCCCCATTTATTTTGATAAACCAGTTCTCCGTTTTTTCGTACCATAAGTGCCCCGCCGGACATTTCCTGATGATCCACATATTCCTGCATACATGCTGCAATATCCTGTTTTGTCATCTTATCTCAGCCCCTGTTCTTTTAATTTTTTTTGAATCTCTGCGATACCTTTTTTCTCCAAATCAATTTTCCAGAAACAAATCGCAGCCAATATGTACATTACTGCCGGGTAGATACCTGCCAAGACACGAATCATGAAGATTGCACTGTCCGGCTGTACTGCAAGAGCCGTGCTGTCTGTGCTAATATACCCACTGATTGCAAGCATCATACTGGAAAGTCCGGCAGCAAGACCAATACCGATTTTACCCCCCATCGTTGCAGCAGAGCTGATTGTTCCATCCATCGGCTTCTTCGAGCGATATAATGAGTAATCACAGATTTCTCCTGTCATCGGTATCAATGCCACTGTAAATGGTACAACAGCAACTCCACCGATACATTTGCCAATCATAAACATCCCAAGATTATCATTTGCAAAGAAAATGGCAATATGACTGACTGCCGCCAATAGCATTCCGCCTACAATACAATTACGCTTACCAAACTTATTGATAAATAGTACTGCAAATGGAAGCAGGAAAATTGCAAACATACCAGGAAGGTTAATCAATGTTGTTGTTCCTATATCATTGAAAACATATTTCGCATAGTAAGTAGCAACCGGAGCTGCGGATAAATTATAAAGAATCGTTCCAAATGCAAGGAAAATAAAGTATTTATTCTTTACTAATTCTTTTAACGATTCCTTTACCGGCTGTTTTTCTTTCAGATGTGCTTCCGAATGTTCTGTTACAGTCTCTCTTGTCAGTTTAACACCAATCAATGCTGCTACAATTGCGATTCCCGCAAAGAGAAATGTAACAGCTGTATATGCAGCCTGACTTTCATTCATTGCAGAGAGAATCACCGGTACGACAAGTCCGATAATGAGTACACAGAATAAAGAACCATAAGCAGAAAATACGCCGAGTACACTACGTTTTTTCGAATCCGCGGTTAAAAGATTGTTCATGGTTCCGCATGCAACGGAAGTCATCGTTCCAAAAATTGGATTAGCCAGGAAATAAAACAGTGCACAAAACGCTACTTTGAACCATCCCGGTAGATTTCCCGGACAGTTAAACAGCAGGATAATGGAAATTGCCAATCCCGCTCCGCCTGCAAGAACCCACGGTCTTGCTTTGCCTAGTTTCGTATGTGTACGGTCAATGATCATTCCCATGATAATATCCGTTACACCATCCGTTATTTTTGTAATCATCAGGATCAGACCAACTGCTCCCATTGAAATTCCCACATTGTCTGTATAGTAAATGTTAATGTAATTTGGCACATATCCTGTCGCAACCGCACTCACCATTGCACAGAGCATTATACCGATTTTTTGGTTCATACCAAGCTTTTCTGTCCCCTCTTTTGTAAGTTTCTTTTCTTTCATTCTTTTATACCATCCTTTTTTGTAATGTTGATTTCTTAGTTTTTTTGTTGCTTCTGTGATTTAGATTTTATGTGTCAATTTTGACGTCTACGGAATTTGATCTATTCCCAATGTCTGATATCATCCACCGGTTTAATCACCGCCTTTTTTATGATTTCCTTATTCTTTTTGTTTACCCGAACTCCAGGAAGTCCTTCCGGACGTTGTCCATGTTCCACCCAGTTCATCAATGCCTCAATCCCACTGCTTTGTGGGATTCCCGGCTGCTCGTTCCAGCAATTTCCATGTCCGTCTCCAGGTACCAGGTATAATCTGCAAAAAGCATCTACCTCTTCTTGTCCCATGCAGGAAATCATTCTTTTATAATAATCAACGGTTCCGTCCACCGGTATGAGCGGGTCGTTCAATCCATGGTCAATCATCAATTTTCCACCGATTGCCGCAAACGCAGATAAATCTGCTTTGCCGCCTCCTGCATCTGCCAGTTTGGTCACACTTGCCCGGAATAATGATTCAAATTCCGGCAGCGTGATCTTGTCAAATGATTGCTTCGGATTCTCTGTCACCCATCTTGCAAACATCGTTGACAGAAAGAACGGTTTTGGCTGCTTTCTAAACAGTGAATAATAAAATGCCCCTACCGGAATTCCTACATTCCAGAACTTCACTCCCGGCCGGAAGCCATACCAAAGCCGATTTCCTTGCGCATCTGCAGGTCCGTTCCAGATTGCCTGCATCAGTTTTGCGTCTTCCGTTGTAATTTTCCCTTTTTTTGTCTGCTCTCCAACCAGAGAACAGGCATCAAATACTGCCTTTTCTTCCCTGCTAAAATATGCTTCTTTGCCTCCCGCTTCTTTCCATACACGTTCAGTCATATATTGAATCTTCGCTGGTGCTAATATGTGTCCGGCTGAATTCATCAAAGCAATGAACCAAATTCCTTCTAACAAAAATCGGTTCCAGTTGATTGCCGGACAGGATGCCCAGATGCCATTATAATCCTGCGGATATTCCTGCGCTTCCATCAGGCACTGGCGTCCGCCTCCGGAGCCTCCGCTCATATAGGAGTACTTCACCGGTCTGTCATGCAGGAGTTCTGCAACCGCCTTGCCGATCAAGGTCATATGATGGGTTGTTCTGGCTCTCCAGTTCTCGTATAATTCTCTTCTGATTTTTCCGCTCTCAGGATCCAGTACATAATCCTTCAGTCCATTTACATTCTCAGCACTTGCTGTTGCTGCTGTGAACCCTTCCATAACTGCATATGGTACGGTCCACCCTCTTGTATAATCGTCGGGAGCGGTTAAAAAGCCCGCTCCTCCTGTTTCAACTCCGCCTCCGGCAGTACCTGCGAATCTGTCATTCCATTCTACCGGAGACCATACAATGATATTCTCTTTAAATTGTCCCGTGTGCCATGTAACATGAACCTCACAAAATGGCGGAAGTCCCTGTATATTCTTACTCACTCCGAATATCTTATTAAAGGAATCTCCCTTCGCTTTATGTTCTCCTGTTTCGTTTATACCCACATAGTCCACAGAGATGTTCTCTCCGTGGAATTTCTTCTTTAACTGTTCTTCAAGATACTCTTTTTGGCATCTCGTTCTAAACTCATTGCGAATCATATAAATTTTTCCTTCTAATTTTATCTCACAGATAAATCTGCACTTGTCTTTGTCTTCATTCTAAGTTTATCGAACAATCCTCTTCAGTAAAACACTGTATATTGACTATCAATCATAGAATCTTGACATAAGTTGATCTCATTCTTATAATAAATCTATACGAATCAACCAGGAGGATCTTACATGTTCGATAAAATTCCTTTAAACCACTACGAGTCGAAAAAGCGCCTCACCTCAAAGCGCCTCACAGAGAAAGAACTAAACGACAAAACTTATGGAGAAGGGAACCTTCCCAATGCAACGTTTTCAATTATGGGCAGCACGGAAGCTTTATCACTTCCTCCGATTACGGATTACGCTTTAAGTCATCTGAATTATGTTCAGTCTTTCACCCTCTTTCATTATCTTGCCCCATCCTACACAGAGAGACAGAACTATCCTTCTTATTTGATTGCTTTTACGTATGGTGGAACAGGCTCACTTACTTATCGGGGAAAGACCTATTCTCTAACGAAAGGCGACGGTTTCTTTATTGACTGCCGTGAATACCATAATTACCGTGTAGACTGCGGTGTTTGGAATGTTGGTATTCTTCACATTCAGGGTCCGTTATGTGAAGATTTGCACAGACAATTTCTCCTGAGTGGCTCTGCAATTTTTCACGATTCATCGGAAGGAAAATTCCAGCAATATCTTGAAAAATTACTTTCCGTGTACACCACAGGTCAGTTATACAGGGACTGGCAGGCATCTTCTTGTCTCGATGTACTGCTTACCTACCTGCTCATTCACACGCACCAAAGCAAAGAAAAAACGGAGATTCCGCAGAATATCCGTTTTTTGATTAAATATATGGAAAATAATTACACCAATCAAATGTCACTTGACTACCTTGCAGAATTTGCATGCATTAATAAATATTATCTATCCAGAGAATTCAAGAAGTATACCGGATTTTCACCGAATGACTACCTGATTTCCCTCCGGATTAATGCAGCTAAAAATCTTTTGCTGAATACTTCTCTTCCCGCCACGAAGATTGCACATGAAGTCGGAATCCATGACATCAATAATTTTGCAACCTTATTCAAAAAGAAGGTTGGTATGACACCGATTCAGTTCCGTAAAGAGGGGAGTGCATTCTCGTAGCGAATGCCTCCCCTCTCTACATATTTCAATTAGAATCTCGGGAATGGTCTCCGTTTCTCCCCTATTCTTCCTGCCGTAATCTCAGCTTCTAGGAACGGCAGCTTCTTATCCAAATCATAGAATACAGATAAGAATACACAAATCACACAAATTACCGCCGGCAGCCAAATATAGAGAAACCTGATTGCATTCAGTGCGCTGTCCGGCTGAACAGCAAGCTTCGCATTAAATCTTCCTAAGTCAAGTACCCAGCCAAGCACGACCATTCCGAGCGCTGACGATAATTTATTTACAAATGAGAAAACAGCATTTCCCATTCCGATTGCAGATACTCCACTTCTCCACTGACCATATGTCAAGGTATCCTGAAGGAAGCTTCCTGCTGGAGCAGCGATAAATCCAAACCCGATTCCGACAACAGCCATTGCAACTACAACTGCTGTTTTCTGCAGAACCAACTGCGGCATAAAGTAACCAATCGCACTGATAATCAAACCGATCCTCATGGTATTTCCTTTTCCGATTTTCATCATGATCGGAAGTGCAGCTACAAGGCCGAACAGCAATACTATGTATAATGTCGATGCCAAAGTCCCCTGCAGGTCAAGATCATTCATGATATACTGCGCAAAGTAAATCGTCGCACTTGATGCAAAACTCATTAAGAAATAGAATCCAAGACACATCACGTTACAGAGAATCCAATATTTATTTTGGACAAGCGATAACAGTGCAACCTTTACCGGTACATCTGCCTCTGCTTTTAACATTTCGTCTGTTGTCTCTGACGATGCATCCTCTTCAATCGGAACGACATTACTCACACGTTCCCTCGTAAGCAGAAAGGCAAGGAAGGAGGTTGCTGCATACAACACAACGTAGCAAAGCAATGCCAATGTAAATCCCTTCTGTGTATACGCATCTCCGCCGCCAAAATAGCGGCAGATTTTCATAAAGAAGTTTGTTACAAGGATTGTGAATACTGTGTTAGATGCCATACTCATCACACCGACCATACCTCTTGATTTCGTATTCATTGTCATAAATCCGATCATGGATGAATGTGCAACGGCATTTGCGGTATAGCAGACGGTTGATACCAGATTGTATGTAATGAATACATATACATATTGCATCATGCCTTTTAATCCCGCCGGCATCCAGAACAACAACAGCACACAGATAGATGTCGGTATAATCATTCTTGCATACCACGGTCTTGCTTTGCCATATTTACTCTTTGTCTTATCAATAATGCGTCCCATAATCAGATCGGATACACCATCAAACACTTTCGATACCGCCATTACACTTCCGACTTCGGTCAGTCCTAAATATAGGACATTAGAATAATAGATTAGCAGGAAGGCTGATACAATCAGATTTAATGTATTTGTACCTGCTCCAAAAAAATAGCCCAGATAATCCAGTCCCGTCAATTTTGCATCCGGTGCCATACTGCGTTTTTTTAACATTTGTCTTTTCCCCCTTTTTACAATCCGTTCTTAAAATATTTCTCACAACATTCTAACGTTTTGTCCATAAATTCCTGTGTTTTATCTAAATCGTTATACATGCCATGGTTTGATTTCGGAAATGCAATGTAGTCATATGGTACGTCATATTTTTCAAATTCATCCATAAGCAGATGCTTCTGGTTTTGAGGCACACAATGATCAATCAGACCATATCCAAGCAACGTCGGCACAGGATTCTTTCCCTCTAATGATGCAGGTGATATCCGGTCAATTGCCGCTTTGCACGCTTCAGTTGTGATATCACCTTTATAGCCTGTCATCATCTCAACAAACTCTTCTTTTGTTTTCAGATGATCTACTTTCATCAGTAATCCCCAGTCTTTTGGATCAAAATACGTCGGTCCTGACATTTGGAATACGAATTTAACAGGAATGGCTGAGCGTCCATTATATGCCAGATTCATCGCCAATGTTCCTCCGGCAGACACCCCGCTTGCTGCCATAGCATGTACCTGATATCCTAATTCTTTCAGTTTGACATCCATAGCCATTACAGCATGCTCAATCTCATCATTTATCAGATCAATGGTTGCTTCCTCCCCGTGAGTTTGCAACGTATAATCTATGGTTGCCGTGATGTAGCCTTTCGTTGCAAAATACTTGCACCAGCCATCACCATCTTCTTTCTTTCCGGAATTAAAGCTTCCTCCGTGAATATATACGATCAGGAACTGCTCTTCCTTCTTGTTCAGTCCCGAAGGGATATACAGATCATACTTATGATTATGACCATTCTCATAATTCAAATCCGAATAAATCGTCCCTGTGTCCTCATTCCAGTCCACCTCAAGCAATTTTGCAGGCGCACCGCCCAGGAACTGAATTCTGACAAATGCACTAATCAGAAAAGCAACTAAAAATACTAAAACATATATCATTCTCTTCCATCCTCTGTTTTTCATATAATTCTGTCTAAAAAAAGCTTTCCACAGATTGCTCCTGAAATCACCGCAGTTGCAATTACAATCAGAAGTTTCACAATCTCATTCCACATTTTCTCACTTCCCTCTAACATTTTAACATTCAAATACTTCTTATAAAGCAATATTTGCCGCTTCCGATTTCCATCGTTTCCCCGTCCCATTCTACCGTCGCCGTCACATTACACGGAATGGAAACACGAAGCTCCTTTTCATCCCAAACTGTATGAATCACTCCAGCTTCACATTCATAGGTTCTTTCGCAGTAAGTGAGTCTTTTTCCATCGTCCGGACGGATGAGTACATGAGAGAATCCCGGCGTGTCACTGTCAATTCCCGCAATTTTTCTGCAAATCCATTCATCCACACAGCCAAATGCATAATGATCGAAGCTTACAAATCTTCCTCCCGCCTTCGCGTCATCCGCATCCCAGGCTTCCCAGATAGTGGTTGCGCCATGGTCAACCTCATATAGCCAGGACGGACGCTGATTCTGCCATAGCAATTCGTATGCCAGCTCCTTCTCTCCGATTTTACAAAGCGTATCCAGAAGAAATGGAGTTGCCAGGAATCCGGTGTCCAGACAATTTCTATTCCGACGAATCAGCTCTGTCAGATGATTCTTGTAACTGCTGTACAGGTCTTCCGGCACGAGTCCAAAGGCAAATGCCAGAACATAGCCTCCCATCAGATATTCCGGCAGAAGTCCTACACGGAGAAGTCCGTTTTGAATTGCATGTTTCATCTGATCCGCAATTTCAGTATATCTTGTTTCTTTTTCTTTTTCTCCGAGAACCTGACAGATTTCTTTCATTCTGCAAAGCGTTTCATATCCGAAAAACGGTGCGATATAGAATGCAGATTCTTTACAGATTCCGTATTGTTCCCCTGTGTTATCCGGTCTGCTCGGAACCAGCCATTCTCCAAAATGAAATCCTGTGTTCCACAAATACCGGTCAAACTCATACGGAATATTGCTGTACCCCCGCTTTTCCTCTGCAGTCCTGATAACGTATTCACACCAGGATTCCATCGCTTCAAAATTGTCCTTCAACACAAGACGGTTTCCGGTCATCCGATACATATCGTAAGGAACCCAGACAATGGCATCACTCCAGCCTGCGACTCCTGTCACTTTGTCATCTCCAAATTTTTTCACGGTCTGCAGTATCAATGTCTCATATAGTTTCATATAAGGCACGACAATCCGAATCACTCCATCGTCCTGCTGATCTTCCCTTGCAGAAGCAAGCCAACTGCTCAAAAACGGAGTCATTTCTTCATTCAGTAAAGCAGTCTTTGCGTAGATTAAAATATCACCTGTCCACCCTGCTTTTTCTCTCGTAGGACAGTCCGTCGGTACTGACATCATGTTATTGTACTGCGACCACTTTACATTCTGATATAATCTGTTTAATCTTTCATCCGAGCATTTGAAGTCACTCTTATTCTTTTTCTCCGTACTGAGTAATACTGCGGTAAAATCTTCCTTTCTCACCTCGTCAAGCCCGCATACCCGAATATATCGGAATCCGTGAAAGGTGAATTTTGCTTCATGAAGAACCCGTGTTCCATCTGAAATGATGATATCCTTTTGAGGTGCAAACATGGTATTCAAATAATTCCCGTGTTCATCCAGTATTTCAAAATATTCGAGGGTAATTTCTCTATTCTTCGGAGCTTCCAGCATCACTCTCGCCCTACCTGCAACTACCTGTCCGAAATCTACAACCGTCTCACCTGCCGGTGTTGTAATTACCTGAACTGCAGAAAGCAGTTTAACCGGTCGAATTGGCGGCATTGCCTGTACGCACAGGAACTCGTATCCGTATTCTTTCCGTTCAACCGGACATCGTTTGGTATCCCGGATTCTGTAATCCTGTTTTTCTCCCTGATACAGATCAGAATAGACGATATACTGCAGGCGGCAGGTTTCTGTGCCATCCGATGCAACAGTCTGCACCGAGCCGTCTTTGTATCGGATTTCCATCTGATATAACACAGACGGCTCTTTATGATATTCCTCCATGACCGGGCGTGCCTGCGTACTGAAATACCACCCGTCACCTACATACATTTCCAGCTTATTGAGGCCACAGGCAAGCAGCTTCGTCACATCATATGCCTGATAGTACATCCTTTTATCGTAAGGAGTAAACTCCGGCGCAAACTCCCTGTCATCCGCCTTCTCACCATTCACCCGGAGCTCATAGACACCATGTGCCGTTGCATATACTCTTGCACTTTCAATTTCTTTATCTGTATGGAATTCTCTTTCAAAAAGTACCGGTGGATACGCAGCGCCGAACGTGTATTCACTGGCAGGCTGTCTCTCAATCCTGCACTCCACCCATTTTGCACACCAATCCTCTTTGCTTAAAAAAGCCGTCTCAAACCATTCTGATGCACTTGCTTTTTCTCCGTAATTGTCCCAGACAGTAACCTTCCATTGGTATGTTTCTCTGGATGAAAATGCTTCTCCCTCATAGATAATAAATGCCTGTTCCCGTGACAAAACTTTTCCTGTATCCCACAGAACCTTTTTCCCATTTTGGACAACAATCCGATACGCAGCCTGCAGTACATTCTGTTTCTCGCTGCATATTTTCCATGAAAATTCCGGCACTTGATCAATGACCGGATTTTCCATATGCATTACCTTTAAATCATATACGTTCATATATTCCTCCTGTTTACTCAACTCCGAGAATTCCTGATTTCTCTTATTCTTCTCTTCTTCAAATTTTGGTTTCATTATATCAACGTATACGATTCAAATAATCATTTTTTATTGCCATTCTATCATATAATCTTGCCATTTCGCAGAAGCAAAACAAAGAGGTTGAATGGATGCTTGAACAGCAGACTTCCTGGAATCAATCTAAATACCGCAAGATACTATGATAGTTTATCAAAATAGAATGATTTTTATCGAAATAATTTTTGCTAAAATAACCGCAAACGATTAAAAAGGAGGTATTTCATTTATGTACGACTCTATTCATCCGGGCAAGATATGGCTCGATACGAAAGGAAATCGAATTCAGGCACATGGGGGTTCTGTTATATACTTAGATGGTATTTATTACTGGTATGGCGAAAACAAAGAAAAGACAACCGGTGAGAATGATATCTGGCATTGGGGCGTCCGTTGTTATGCATCTACAGACCTGTATAACTGGGAAGATAAAGGGATTATTATTCCGCCTGAACCAGACAATCCGCAGTCTTCTCTGCATCCATCTTCACAGATGGATCGTCCTCATATTATTTTTAATAAGATGACAAACAAATTTGTATGCTGGCTGAAAATCATGCATAAAGATGGTTCACAGACAGTAACCGTACTGACAGCAGATCATTTTCTCGGTCCATATACGAAAGCGAGAGAATCATTAAAACCATTGAACATGAATGCAGGTGACTTTGATTTGGCTGTAGCAGATGACGGAAAGGCTTATTACTATTTTGAGCGTGTACACAGTGAGACAATCTGTGCGGATCTGACTGATGATTATACAGATGTAACCGGATATTACAGCACACATTTTCCTCACCCGTATCCACCATATGTAAGAGAAGCAACTGCTCATTTTTACAGAAACGGAAAGCATTATCTCGCAACATCTGGAACGACCGGCTATTTGCCAAATCCTTCGGAGATTGCAATTGCCGATACATGGCACGGTCCATATACAGTACTTGGCAATCTTCACCCGAAGGATGGTAGTGATACTTCTTATCATTCTCAGATTTCTTCTGTATTCAAGGTGGAAGGAAAAAAAGATCTGTATATCGCCGTAGCCGATCGCTGGATGCCAAAGCATATGGATTTGGACTATCGTAAGTACAGCAAAGCTTTTGAAAATCGATTCAATCCGAATAGCAAGGAACAACTGGAATTAGATGAAAATCTGATTCGGTGCATTCTGGACAAAAACACTTCTGTTGCAGATTACGTATGGCTTCCGATTCAGTTTGATGGAGACCGGGCTTATATCGACTGGAAGGAATCATGGAAAATTGAGGATTATGAATAAAAGTTGAATATTTTGAAAGACTCTCCAAGAAAATCAGGTGCATAAACCTTGATTTTCCGGGAGAGTCTATTTTTTAATCACACGTTCTGATCTCAACAGTTGCCTTCTCCAGACCTTCACAGGATACTGTCACTTTAATACGTCCCGCCTGCTCTGTACTGCGCACAACTGCAAGTACTCTGCCGTGCCATGATGTGTATGTGCCGTCCTCAAATCGCTCTTCCGTCTCCGGATTCCCGCTTCCGACTGCAAGGAGTGTTCCCTCTCCTTCTACAGAAACTGTTATCTTCCTATCGGTTGTCATCTTCAGATTCCCGTCTTTATCTGTCACATGGATTGGGATATAAATGATGTCCTCTCCATCTGCTTTGATAGATGTTTCTTCCGGTAATATAACCAATCTGGACTCTTCTCCTGCTGTTGCAAGCTCTGTCCTTGCAATTTCATTCCCCTGTTCATTATAGCTTACCGCCACAAGTACTCCCGGTGTATACTCCGTCTGAAACTTGCATCTGCAGTTTTCCAGGACTTCTTTTCCAACAGATTGTCCGTCCTTCCATAATTCAACAGCAGTACCCCTGCTGTACACTTCGATTTCAGCTGTCTTTCCTTCCTGTCCCGGCCATGTCCAGCATGGAATCGTATCTGTCAGTCTCCATCTGCCCAGCGTATACTCTTCGCCACTGCGATCAACCGGTCTGACACCGATGTATGGTTTCTCATAAGCTCCCCACAAAACAGCTGAATAATATGCCTGACTTTCCGGGAATCCGGTCAAATCAACAGAACCACAGCCTGCCATCAGACACGGATACGACTTAGAAAACGGAGCCTGCGTTGTACCGTAAACCGGAAGTCCAACCCCGGCTTCTCCCAAATAATCCCACGCAGTCCACATGAAGTCACCAATGACATAATCATGCTCCTCCACAGCTTTCCAGTTGGTATCCATTCTGCTCGGGAATGTTTCGGAACTTAGAATCACCCGTTCCGGCACAAGTTCATGTGTTCCTTTATATAGATTCTGTCCGTAATTATATCCTACAATATCTACATGACTGACACAGTCTCCAATCAGCTTTTCCAGACTTTCTGGGGTAATGGAAGCCATAATTTTAGGAAGCAGAGTGACAAGATCATTCACATCTGCACTGCCGACTGCCTTTTCTTCCTGTTTCTCCCCTTCTTTCTCTTCCATCGCTTTCTTCTCTGCCTGCTTTGCCGCAAGTACAGATAACATACTGTTTATGGCAATTGTTGTCGGTCTGGTGGCATCCAACTGATGGAATGTCTCATTTAACATTTTAGAGAGCATCGCGCCAAACGGAAGTCCTGTGTCTGTGATTTCGTTTCCAATACAGTACATCACTACACATGGATGATTGTAATCTTTGGATACCAGAGACTCCACATCCTTCTTCCACTCTGCATCAAAGTATCCCGCATAATCGTAAGTGGACTGCGGAATCTTCCACTGATCAAAGGTCTCATCCAGCACATACATTCCAATCTCATCACAGGCTTTCAAGAAATTCTTTCCTGCCGGATTGTGTGAATAACGGATCGCATTGTATCCAAGCTCTTTTAATTTCTTCACCCTTCTGTATTCTGCTTTATCATATGCACATGCACCCAGGATACCATGATCATGATGTACACAGCCTCCACGCAGTTTTACTGTCTGTCCATTTACCTGAAAGCCGCATTCTGCTCCCCAGGAAATGGTCCGGATACCGAATGTATCTTCTGCGATATCAACGATTGTATCATTTTTCTTTAAAACAGCTTTCACCTGATAAAGCTTCGGATTTTCTGCGCTCCACAGCTCTCCATCCGGAATTACAATTTCTGTTGTGTCACCTTCTGCCTCAGCAACAATTGTGCCGTCATCTGAAATCTCCCATGAAATCGTCATCTCATCTGTTTTCACTGCTTCGACCTGTACCCAGATTACTGCCGGATTGCAGCTGACTGTCTTCACACGAATTCCTTCCGGAAGGATATGGTTCTTTTCTCCAATCCACAGGTTCACACTACGATAGATTCCGCTTCCTGAATACCACCGGGAATTTGGTGTCTTCGAGTTGTCAACGAGAACCTTCAGTTCATTCTCCTCTCCGATTCTGATCTGCTCTGTAATATCAACATAGAAATTAGAGTATCCATAAACCCGTCCGCCAACTTCACTGTCGTTCAGATAAACTTTGGAATTCATGTAAACACCCTCGAATTCTATCAGGACTGTTTTCTTCTCATATCCCTTCTTTCCGAATAATTTTTTTGTATAAATGTATTTACCTCCCGGGAAGAAACCGGAAGCATTCCCGTTTTCCAGATTCGGATCACGGACTTCCAATATCATGGCATCGTGAGGCAGTGTAATTTTCTTCCACTGCTTTTCACCATCCTTTTGAAACATCCAATCGCGATTTATTCTTTTCTTTAACATATCAACACGACCTCTCTTTCCGCACAGCTTGCGTTCTTTTCTTAATATTTTATAATTCTACTGTTTGACAGACAATATCACTGTTCGTCTTTTGATTTTGCATTTTATATCATATTTCGTCTTCTTTTATTCTTTTACAAAATCGCATCTTTATAAAATGTACTATATGTATCACATTTCATCTTTTTATTTGCTATTATGTATCATACTTCGTTATGCAATATTCCTTTGTTCTCAAATACATGATACAATATTAGAAACTGTATTATTGAAGTCACCACTTCACAAAACCAGGAGGTACACTATGTCAATATCCATCAATCCGGCTGTAAAAAAGGGAGAAAAGACACTGAACAGTCTTATTTCCTTTCGAGACAATAACGATTCCTTTTCCTTTCACCAGGAAACAACGCTTCCTTTTATGGTTACCTTGATGTCAATCCATCCTGACTCCATGGATACGAGCGCACTTTCTGTCTTCACTCCGGAAGCCCAGTTTAACATACCGGTTCTGTCTGTCAAAGGTCGGAGCAAGAATAGTATGCACCAGCACAATTCTTTCGAATTCACTTATGTACTTCGGGGAAATATGTACCAGCTTGTAGAAGGCAAGCGATACCTTTACACGCCGGGAAGCTGCTGTCTGATGAATCGGGACACCTTACATACCGAGGAAACCTCCACGGATTTCGTATGCATCTTCTTTTCTGTATCTATTGATTTTATTAAGATGCTTACAAACTATGGAAATCCAATGCTTTTTCCGCAAGAACAGAAGCGTTTTGATAATCTGATTTTTCACTTTCTTGAACAGAATATCGATGAGAATCACCATGATACAAAAGACTTTTTAGATTTCGTGCCTCGAATCACTGTCAATGAACAAAAAGTCATTGTTCACGATATTTTTGAAAAAATGATTACAACCTTATTATATCCCTACTATGGTGCAACCTACCATCTGCAGGATCTCTTTTTCCAATTGATTGATATTCTGTGCAATCCACAGTATTACCAGGCTGTTCATGTAACAGCAAAGAACAACATGGAGTCTCTGCTTTTCGCCCGGATAGAACTGCTTCTGGATGAACATCATGGTCGGATCAGTAACAGCGAGCTGGCTCATATTCTGAATTATGACGGCACATATCTTGGTAAAATCGTAAAAAAACAAACCGGTCAGAGTCTGTTTGACTATAGCATGAATTTTACCATGAACACTGCTGCCGAAATGCTGAAAAATTCAAAAAAAAGTGTGTCTGAAATTGCTGCTGAACTACAGTTCTCCAATCGGACACACTTCTACAAGATTTTCAAAAAGCACTTTGGAGTTACACCACGGGAATTTAGGGAACTTGAATTTTCATAATTTCAACAGGGCAGTCAAAAGAACGCTAGATAGTTCTTTTTTTGACTGCCCTGTGTATATATCTCAATGCAATTTATTACTGTTCCTCAAAACATGTAATTTTCACCTGATACCGCTTGGATTCACCAGGCTTTAGGAACTTCAGCATTCCATTCTGACGCATCACATCACGCCCGTCCGGATAACAGTTTCCGCATTCCAGACCTAATACATAATCCCTGACGCCCATCATCTTCCACTCAACGAAGCCGTCCAGTTCTTTCGCATCGTATTCCATCGCAAGTCCGATCTTTTTCTTCGGCTGATAGATCGATGCATATCCTCTTTCCGGCATTTTGTGGTAATAACAGCGTTCTTCATATCCCGCTGTCGGCTTCTCAATGCGCATCCAATTCTCGATATCTTCTGCCGCATGTTCATTTCTTGGCGTAACTTCTTCTGACGCAATCTCTACGATACTGTCTTCATCCAAAAGCGGATATCCCATATTCATATGATACAGAATCTCAAATGCTTCTTCCCTATCCCCTGTATTTTCAATTGTATCTGTAAATGTAAACTCATTCTTTCCAATTGGAAATGTATATGTTCTGCAAAGGCGAAGTTTTCTTCCGAAAATTGTTTCATCGGATGTTCTTGTCTTCACAATCAGACATCCGTCTTCCTCATACCAGTAACTGTGTTCTGTCGGTATATTCGCGATAGAGCCGTGTAGCGGAAGCTCTTCTCCCTGATCGTTACACGGACTGCCAACCGACTGTAATCCACACGTAGTAAGGAAACCGGCTGTGAAGGATTTCGGCCAGTTTGCTCCTGTTGATTCATAATAAGCCGGTGCGACATAGCCGCACGGTGAGAAATAGCTCATATTCATTCCTTTATAACGCAGTCTGGAAATATCTGCGTTTCTGTCTAAAGAAATGGTTACTTCCAACCCGCTTCCGTTATTGATTTCCAACAGGCGCATTCCATCGCCTTTTCCACCAACCAATCGGTGTTCTTCGATTCCATACACTTGTGAATCATGTCCAATATACGGGTTCATAAATCTCTCCTCTCTCATCTCATCAAACCACGAACAGCTCGATACATCTGCTCGTAACGCTGATAGATTGCCATATATTTATCATGCATTTCTTTTCGCGGCTGATACGTACATACTTCATGCACCATCACCTGTGCAGCCTGTTTTAAACCATCAAAGATACCAACTGCAATTCCGGTCAGCATTGCACTTCCGACCGTTCCTGCATCAACTGTCTCAAGTGATGTGATTTCCATATTCAGCATGTCTGCCTTCATTTGCATCCACTCTTTGGAGTGAGCTCCGCCGCCTGTCGCATTCAGCTTTTTGAAATGGATTCCGGATTCCTCCAGCCACTGCAGATTCAGCACCATCTCATAGACAACCCCTTCCATACAGCCTCGGTAAATATCTGCCGCTGTTGTTGCAGTTGTCAGTCCTAAGACCGCTCCTTTTGAACCGGTATCCATATATGGAGTCGCCGCTCCAGCGAAATGTGGCAGCACCAGAAGGCCTGTCGGACTCACCGACTGTTTCTCGAGCCATTCATTGACCGAGATTCCTTCTGCTTTTGCCTCTTCCTTTTCCTTTTTTGCGATTGTTTCCGTGCACCATTGCATCAGTGCACCTCCCGTGTAGGAAAATGCATAGCACACATATTTTCCC
>DAVZKO010000029.1:0-28810 GCA_052272205.1 Schaedlerella sp.
TGATTAGTATCTTGTACATGCTGTTTGTCCTTTCGGTATTTTACGCCTCCCACTTCTTATAAATTCCTTCCAGTGCATCCACCACGCCATCAATTCCCATCAAACTGGAATTGAACATCATCTGATGTGCTTCTATACTTCCCCACTCTCTGTCCGTGTGTTCCTCATAGTACGCTTTTCTGGTTCTGTCTACTCTCTTAATCTTCTCCCATGCTTTCTTTTCATTTAAATCATAAAGTTTCATGATTCTTCGAATTCGGTCATCTTTATATGCGTAGATAAATGTATTGATGCAGTTTGAATAATCGCCCAATATGTAATCTGCACAACGGCCTACAAATATGCATGGACTTTGCTCTGCAAGCTTTTCAATCAATTTTGACTGCATCGCAAATACTTGTTCTGACAGTGGCTTCTCATATTCTGTTCCGTTCATAAATAAAACATACGCGCCTGAACCGGTTCCTGATATTGCGGAAGCCATATATCTTCCAAGAAGTGTCTCGTCTACTTCCTGGGCTTTCTCTGGGTTGATCTTCAACTCTTCTGCTGCCATTCGGATTAAATTATGGTCATAAAGCGGAATCCCCAATCTTTCTGATAAACGATTGCCGATTTCATGACCTCCACTTCCAAATTGTCTGCCGATTGTAATGATTGTATTCTTCGTCATAACTGTCACTCCCATCTGCTTGTATTAAACGCTCAGCGTCTTTTATATACCAACATTATATCGTAACCGTCATATTTTTTCTATTTATTTTACATATTTCTTTATTATTTTCTGTGTTTATCACACAAACGCAAAAAAAATCTATCACTTCATCTCACTCGCTTTCATCACCGCACTATCACCAAATTTTTCCCTTATCTTTTCCACTGCAGAATTTAGTTTCTGATGTTTTTCGTCCGGTTTTTCCGGAAATTTGATATCAAATATGGATAGCTGCTCCGGCTCGGATGCATCCAACAATTTTGCTGTTCGAATTCCAAGCAAACGTACCGGCTCACCACTCCATGCTTCTAAAAACAACTTGCAGGCTACATCATATAATTCTTTATCCGAATCTGTCGGTTTCTGCAATTGCATTTGATGAGACATGCTCTGAAAATCATAGTATTTTACTTCCACACTGACCATGGTTGCCTTTTGTCCTGCTTTTCTTAATCGCCCGCCGACACTCTGTGCAAGTTTCCAAAATACTTTCTGTACCTCTTCATACGTCGTCACATCTTCTGAAAGTGTTGTAGAATTACCGATTCCTTTTGCTTCGGCACGTTTAGACTGCACTTGTGAGTCATCGATTCCATTTGCAAAATTCCACAACATTCGTCCATGGCTTTTCAAATGTAATTCAACGAGTTTTACGTCCATCTGTGCCAAATCCCCGATTGTGTGAATTTCTAATTTTTTCATTGTTTCCACACTGGAATGTCCTGCCATAAATAATTCACTGATTGGCAGCGGCCACATTTTTAACGGAATCTCTTCTGGAAACAATGTGTGTACTTTGTCCGGTTTTTCAAAATCAGATGCCATTTTCGCCAACAATTTATTTGACGATATACCGATATTCACAGTAAATCCGAATTGCTCTTTCACTCCGTCTTTGATTTCATATGCTGCTGCCAGCGGCGATTTGAATCGGTCCGCAATCCCTGTGAAATCCATGTAACATTCATCCACGCTGACCTGCTCAATCTCAGTTGTATATGTTCGTAAATATTCCATCAACTGATGGCTTTTTTCGCGATACATCTTATGGTCCGGCGCTGCTGTCACAAGATTCGGACACTTACGAAAGGCATTCGCCACCGGTTCTCCCGTACGAATGCCATATTGCTTTGCAGAAATGGATTTCGCCAATACAATCCCATGACGAGATTTCTGGTCACCACCAATGATTGACGGAATCATCCGCAAATCCACCTCTGCTCCATGTTTCAATTGTTCTACCGCTGTCCAGCTTAAATATGCCGAATTTACATCTATGTGAAATATAATCGATGCCATGAAGAGTCATTCCTTTCTGCTGTGAGCACTTAGCAAGGTCTTTACTCATCATGGCATACTTCTTTGCAATCGTCAAGCTTTCCCGGCACAGTGATTGTCACTGGATTGAACAGTAACCTGTTTTCTTCTGCGGCTTTCCAGTATCACAATTGCTGACAATGCTGTGATCCCGGCTCCGATAAATAATCCCACCTGTACATCATCTCCTGTTTTCACTTGTTTCGCCTTGATTGTCTTCTTTGGCGGAATACATTTCACAATCGTATACAAGTGTTCAAATTCAATCGAATCCACCTTTTCACCGCACATATTTTCTACGATTACTTCCGATGTCAATCCATTTTCAGCATTTTCCACTGATACTGTAATATTGTATGCTTTCTTATCCACCGTATACTTCCCATCATTTTTTGGTCCTTTACACAATGTCAGTTGATAATGGTAAATTCCTGCATGGGTATAGTCGATTGATCCCACCTGTTTTGTTTCATTCCCCGTCATGGTAAATGTATATGCTCCATTTTCCCCTGTCTCCGGAAGTGGTGCATCATCCAATGCTGTTAATTTATATGTCCATGTCTGTTTTATTTTTCCCGGGTTCTGGCTATTCGTTTGAAAATGCTGCTCCACCGGGATGAACACGGACACCATATCGGTCTGTTCGCCCTCTGTTCCATCTGCCGCAAATGCCGTTCCTGATAAAACCAGCAACATCCATATCAAAATTGCCGGCAATATAATATATTGAAACTGCCACTTTTTCTTATTTGCAATTTGTTTCACCATCTCATCCCCTCTCTGATTGCCGTTTGCTGTATTACAAAATCTTACCAATTAGAATCTGTCTTCCATTCGTCTCTCCCGATGCACACGTACTCAATACAACCAGGCAATCCACCGTCGTCACACTGCATTCTCGCCTTTGCAGTGCATGCTGTTTGATATACTCTAGCAACTCTGACTTTTCTTCCTCATCTGACACCTCTGGATTATAAATCATGGAATCATAGGCATCCGTTTCGAGAAATGCAAAGAATTCAATTTTATGATCTTCCCCTGCATAATACAGATTGCCCCATCGATGTTTTTGAAAATACGTTTCCTTAGCGAAATATTCCAACTCCCCGAACATTTTTCGCTTTTCCATATGATGCCCGTAAATAATGTTGTTAAAATCTGAAAAATCCGATTGATTTCTACAATCCAAAAACAAACTTCCTGCAAGCGAACTATTTCCTTTGGCATCCGTATTGACATATTTGGAATTATCCTCCGCCTGTGTCAGCGGATAATTGATATTGGTATTCTTCACCGTCAACCACCCGATCACCTCCGGATTTATTCGCACAAGTTCTTCAAAAGACTCCTGCTTCTGTGGATTATAGATTGAATAGCTTTCACTGGACGCATTTTCATAAATCTGATACGTGTCCCACAAGGCATAGCTTCCATAAAGAAGCAGGAGCAGTCCGATGAGTCCGATTATGCAATTCAACATTCTATCTGCAATTTCAAATATGCAATTTCCTATCTTTTCACTCATCGGCTACTCCTTTTCTTTGTCTTAGTATCGTGCTGTTATAAGATTATGCTACTGCATTGTGATATGATCGTATTGCTATTTTTCTGTTTTAAATCTCTTTGCAAATGTTCCCAATGCCAGAAGAGCTGCTGCCGCACCAATCAGAATTGCAAATGGGAGGTTGCTGAGGATGAGACCGGTGATTGGGATATCGGCGTAGCTGTTGGTGAAGTCTACTGTGTTGGTTCCTTCACCGACCAGATTGGTTTCACCTGTTTCTGCTGTTGAAAGACTATCTCCACGCTTTGTTTTAGCATCTTCTGGATTTACTGTTTCTATACTATTTTCTACCACTTTTACAGTTGGTGTATATCCTTCAGTTCCCGCTTCTTCTACGACATAACGTGTTCCTGCCGGAAGATTTGTAAATACGATTTCCTCCCCATGATGTAATTCAAATGTTTTAGCCTTTCCAGCTTTGAATTCTACTTTTTCATTTCCAATCATTCCCTCATAAGTATCTGCATCTGCCGTTGCAGATTTTGTAAATGTTAATGTAAATGTGAAGTCTTTTGTTCTGTCCGCATGCTTTCCTTCTGTTTTTTTAGAAATGGTAAGAGAAGCATCGTTCTTTGCATAAACATTTTCAAACTTCATCGTATCCACTTTATCCCCGGAAGTATTCGTAGCAGTGATTTTGTCAATCTCTGTTCCTCCATTTTCACTATTTATCACATACACACGCATCGTATAACTTTCCGTAGAATAAACCATGGATTCCCCGCTAGCCGGATTGTATGTGTTTTTTGTTTCTGTTACTGTGTACTGATACTCTCCCGCATGAGGAAATGTTCCAAATGTAATATTGCTAGACTTATCAATCAGATACACGCCATTTGTCAAATCCCCTTTTGAATCGCTTGCACTGTAAGTAATATCTGTAATTGTTGCATCCGGTGCGTCATCTGTAATTTTTGTAGCTGTAAATTCGAATGTTGCTCCCGGAATTGTAATTCCTTCTGCGAGTTTTAACTCCTTTGTAATCTGTGCCGCTGTCGTTTGCACGGTTGCCGTTGTTCCCCCAGTCGACTCATCCGCTCCTGCTACATCTCCTTCTGTCCCTGCTGCCATCGCAGTCATTGCACCCATGCAAATCGTCATTGCTGCAACTCCAAATCCTACCATTGATTTCCAATTGTTCTTTTTCATAGTCTCTTACTCCTTTTTGATTATTTATCATCCATCTCACTTGATGTAACGGATCTCTTTTATTTACCACCGGTTTCGTCGTACCAATGTAACGACTTTCCCCAGCGTATCTTTTTTGTTTACTGCCCCATATATACGGCTGTCTGTGGCATGTTCTCTTGCATCCCCCAGCAAAAATATTTCACCTTTTTTTAAAGTGATTGGAAATGTAATTCCTTCCGTGTAGCGTTCTGTCTTTTCTGTAATGTCCGTTTCCTGAATATAAGTCCCATTGACTTTTAAGCCTTCCTCATCAATATCCACGGTATCACCTTCTACCGCTACGACCCGACTTACTTGTTTTTCTCCATCCGATTCAAACGCCACGAGGTCGTGAAATGCATACGCCTTATCCAGACGATAGCTCACGATCAAATCGCCTTGCCGGATTGTTGGTTTCATACCTTCATCAACATTTTGAAAAACCGCAAAACATACGCCAAACAACAGCCAGAGTATCAGAACAAGTAAACTTAATTTTGTAATCAGAAATATGATTTTTGTTCTCATGTTATTCTTATTATTTTTCCCTATTTGATTTATGAACTTGTTTTTCTCGCCTTTTACATTTTCACTTGTCCTGCTTTTTATCCTTATTCCCATAAAACAGCTTGGATATTGCAGCTAATACAAAGAGTGCTACTGTTGCAAGAAGAATTCCCGGTATCATACTTGTTCCAAGAGCCGATATATTGGTAACCGGAATCGTTTCCCTTGCATTTACAACGCTCACTTCTGCATCTTCACTTAACACTCCATCTGCTGAGTCTTTGTGTATTCCGTTAAAGCTGACTCGATACCCTTCCGCCTCATCTAATTTTTCTGTTATGTTATAGGTTGTTCCTAATGGTAATTGTGCCAGTTCTATGCCCTGTCCATGTGAAAGCCAGATTTCTGCTGTGCCCTGTTCAAATGTCAATGTACCAGCTTTCGGGGCGGTTACATTTTTCACATCCTCTACTACAAAACCTCGATAAGAATAGGTGCCCTCAATTGGATTTCCACTCGCATCTGTCAATGTGATTCGGAATGGGAATTTCTTTGTCAGATCTCCCATCTCCCCTGTTACCTCTTTACTCAATGTAAGAGATGGAAGTTTCGTATTGGTTACTGTAAATCCTGTCGTCACATCACCTGTCACTGCACTGACAAATCCATCCAGCGTCT
The DNA here is from genome assembly GCA_052272205.1 of Schaedlerella sp. Taxonomy (GTDB): domain Bacteria; phylum Bacillota; class Clostridia; order Lachnospirales; family Lachnospiraceae; genus Schaedlerella. The sequence goes on from DAVZKO010000029.1 coordinate 5,952, forward strand.
GTTCTTTTATCTGATACTGATGATGTTTCGCTACATACTGAAATTCTGCCCGCCACTGATTGTCTGCATTTAACACCAAGGTTTTATATGGAGTGAGTTTCCCGTCCTGATAAAGCTCTACCGTTACTGGAACTTGTTCACTTGCTTCCGTATTTTCCCACACTTTATTCACCGGAATGTTCAAAGAATCCACCTGAAGTACCGGTTTTTCCACATAATCCACATCTTCCGGCTCTGCCTCTTCTGTTCCGTAAGTATAGGTTAAGGTTGCAGAATTATTCGTATAGAATCCAGGTTTATTTGAGCTTGTATAATTGTCCGGTGCATCGCTGTTCGCACTTCCAACAATTCCACCATATCCATTTTCATTTTCCGCATATTCATCGTAAGCCTGTGCTGTCGGTTTTACATTAAAACTGATCGAATATGTCACATCCTGTTCCAATGTATAATCCTCCGGAAATGTTGCTGTTATGGTGCGATTCTGAGCATTGTAAGATACCGAAATATTTACATTGGATAAATCCACTTCACTTCCGTCACTTGCCACAGCCCTGACAATTGGATTAAAATGAGCTTCGTCCTCTAACTGGGCATAATCGCTCAGTGTATCCGTAATTGTCACATTTCTGCAAGTGTATTCCGTCAGATTTCCACTGATTGCCTGAAATGCATCGGATAAACTCTTTGCATCCGCCGCTGAATAATATTTACTCGTAGTCGTTCCTTTTACTTTCTTTACAAGATTACTTAAAAATGTACTATCTGCACTGTTTGAAAATCCAATCGTATAAAATTGATTTAACCCTGTAATTGTACTTGCTTCCGTATACGCTGCATCTGCATTATAATTTCCCGGATCACTGTCTCCTTCACCTACTGTATAACCATCTGCGTTATATCTGTAAGTTGGAAGTCCATCCGATAGGAAAATAAGAATTTTCGCAGCATCACTGTCTGCCGATGCCAATGCTTCTTTTGCAGTACGAATTCCGGCCTGACAGTTTGTTCCTCTTTTATTATCATTAATCCGAATTCTGTTTACTACATTGTCTAGTTCTACTTTGCTGCTTGACCAGGATTTGCTGTTTAACCAATTTGCATCATCCCATTTTGCATCATACCGACTATAATCTCCCGAACCGGAATACGTTACGACTGTCATTCTTCCTTCAATCTTATCGTTATTCAGGATCGAATCACTCAAACCATTCTTTTTGGTAACCACCTCTTTCAAGGCAGCCAATCTTGTCTGGTTACCCATCTTATTTTCCATACTTCCGGATATATCAATAACCAATACGACATCGACTTTTGGAATGGATCTGGAAGAATCATATTTTCCGGTCACATCCAATGTCAATGTGTACGAATTCTCTCCGTTATATTTGATATATTTGCGATGTGCCGGAGCAGTATTTCCTGTGGATGCCAGTGTAACCGGAACTGCTTCTGCTGTTGTTTCTTCCTCATCATCCAAAGACAGTTCTTCTTTCTGCTCATCATCCTGCGCTTCTTCTACTTGAACTTTTGTTTCCTCCCCTGTCTGAGTTTTCACCTCTTGCTGATCGGATGATTCTTTTTGTGTATCTTGAGATTGATTTGTATTCTCCTGGTTTGCATTGGTTTGATTCGATTTATTTTCATTCTCTTGGTCTGGATTGGTCTGAGCATCATTTTCCGAGACTTCATCCGCCAATGAATCTACAACCGCATCTGCATCATCTGTAAGTTGCTGCGTTTCTTCCACTGTGTTTTCCCCGACATTTTGATTTGAAATGGAATCGTCTGCCGCATTCGATACACTTGTCCAGATTCCTAAAACCATTGTAAGTACAAGTGCATATGCAAGAATTCTTTTCAAAATCAATTGTCGTTTTCTTTTACCTCGCATACTTCTCCCTCCTTTATCACAGTCTGAAATAGATAGAGCGCGGTCTCTTGCGACATCCTTCATCGTCGTGCAAATGCGCATCTCTGGCACGCAGTGCCTTTTATTTAATAGGAAGTTTCTTTGGAATTTCCTATTAAATAAAAAAGTTAGTAACAGTTCTGTCTTAAGTCATGACTAAACTGTTACTAACTTTATATGCTTGTCCAAAGGGATGTATGTGAAGTTTTGTAACCAAAATTGTGAGGTTTTTCGGGGATTCCCGACAAGGATGTGCGTGGTTCGACGGGGTTCTATTTTTTTCACGGGATGCGGCTTACACGGTCCTTGTAGAAATGATTCTATATGGACTTCTTGCTCAGGTTCCGTTCGTTAAGAAGTAGATAAGAGAGTTTCGATTTGCTAAAAACAAAGAAATTCAGCTCAAACTCGTCCTTTCAGGACTCAAACATGTTCGCTGAATTTCTTTAACGCAAATCGAAACTCTCTAACTACTTCTAAAACTCTCTTCAAATTCACATGAAGTCCATATAGAATCATTTCCACAAGTCGTGTAACGGCGCAGGAAGTGAAAAAATAGAAGTCGAGGGACGCTGGAGACTGGATGAAGGAGGAATGGGGCTTAGAAACAGTTGGAGGTTCAACATTTATGTTAAAGAATTTAAGGGCGTTGTTTGAGCTGCTTTGCAGCGAGTTTGCCCGTAAATTCTTTGTTTTTAATAAATGTTGAACCTCTTATCTGTTTCTTGCCTCATGGAATCTGAACAAGAATTCTTATATGAAGTTTTCCGCCAGGACCGTGTAAGTCGACTCCCAGAATCTATCCGAAATCTACTCGCGTCCTTTCATCTTCGCCACAAGTCCTCCATCCTCGACACAAAGTTGGATAACATCTCCGGTTCCGACATTTCCTTCAAGGATAAGTTTGGCGGCTAATGTATCGACATGTTTCTGCAAATATCTCTTCAATGGTCTTGCACCATAAGTCGGGTCATAGCCACCTTCGATCACGAAGCTCTTCGCTTCCGGTGTCAGTTCGATTGAGATTTCTTTGTCTTCCAAACGATGATTTACATCGGCGATCATCAAATCTACGATGGAACCGATATTGTCTTTTGTCAATGGCTTGAACATGATAATCTCATCCAGACGATTCAGGAATTCCGGTCTGAAATGTGCTCTCAGATCTTGCATTACCATCTCCTGATTCTCCGGTTTGATCTCGCCGTTATCCTGAATACCATCCAGTAAGTAGGATGAACCGATGTTGGATGTCATAATCAGAATTGTATTCTTAAAGTCTACTGTACGACCTTGTGAATCTGTGATTCGACCATCGTCAAGCACCTGCAGAAGTACATTAAATACGTCCGGATGTGCTTTTTCAATCTCATCGAACAGTACAACGGAATATGGTTTTCTACGAACCGCCTCTGTCAACTGTCCGCCTTCATCGTATCCGACATATCCCGGAGGAGCTCCGATCAGACGGCTCACGGAATATTTCTCCATATATTCACTCATATCGATACGAACCATGTTGTTCTCATCATCAAACAGACTTTCTGCCAATGCCTTGGCAAGCTCTGTCTTACCAACTCCGGTTGGTCCTAAGAACAGGAAAGAACCGATTGGCTTAGACGGGTCTTTGATTCCTGCTTTGGAACGGATGATAGCTTCTGTAACTTTTGTTACGCCTTCATCCTGTCCGATGACACGTTTATGCAATTCTTCATCCAGATGTAATGTCTTGCTTCGCTCACTTTCGTTGAGTTTTGCAACCGGAATTCCGGTCCATCTGGAAATGATTCTTGCAATCTCATTATCTGTAACACTTTCATGTACCAGACGCAAATCTTTTTCTTTGATATGTGCTTCCTCTTCCTCCAGTTGTTTCTGAAGCTGTGGAAGTTTACCATACTGCAACTCAGCAGCTTTCTCTAAGTCATATGAACGCTGTGCCTTCTGAATCTCATTATTGATCTGTTCAATCTCTTCACGGATCTTCTGAACACGCTCAACGGAATTCTTCTCATTATCCCACTGTGCTTTCTGTTTTGAGAACTCTTCTCTAAGTTCTGCCAGTTCCTGCTGTAAATGTTCCAGACGTTCTTTACTTAATCTGTCTTCCTCTTTCTTCAGCGCAGCCTCTTCAATCTCAAGCTGCATAATCTTTCTTCTCAGCTCATCCATCTCAGCCGGCATAGAATCCAACTCCGTCTTAATCAGTGCACAAGCCTCATCCACCAGATCAATGGCCTTATCAGGAAGAAAACGATCTGATATATATCTGTTCGACAATGTTGCGGCAGCTACCAGTGCACCATCCGTAATCTTAACACCATGATATACTTCGTAACGCTCTTTCAGTCCACGCAGGATTGAAATGGCATCTTCCACACTCGGCTCATCTACCAATACCGGCTGGAAACGACGCTCCAAAGCTGCATCTTTCTCGATATATTTTCTATATTCATCCAATGTTGTGGCACCGATACAATGCAACTCGCCTCGTGCCAGCATTGGTTTCAACATATTACCTGCATCCATGGAACCTTCTGTCTTACCGGCTCCGACAATTGTATGCAACTCATCGATAAAGAGGATAATCTTGCCTTCGCTGTTTTTCACTTCTTCCAGAACTGCTTTGAGACGCTCCTCGAATTCACCACGATACTTGGCTCCTGCTACCAGTGCGCCCATATCCAGTGCAAATATAATCTTATCTTTCAGTCCTTCCGGCACATCGCCGCGCACAATTCGCTGTGCAAGACCTTCTACTGCTGCTGTCTTACCAACACCAGGTTCACCGATCAGTACCGGATTGTTCTTTGTCTTACGTGAAAGAATTCGAATAACATTACGAATCTCTGCATCTCGGCCGATAACCGGATCAAGTTTCTGCTCTCTGGCACGCTCTACCAGATCTGTACCATATTTGGCAAGGGCATCGTAAGTTGCTTCCGGATTGTCACTTGTCACCTTCTGATTGCCTCTGACACTTGACAGTGCCTGAAGAAATGAATTGCGATCGATTCCAAATTCACGGAACAGTGCCTTCATCTCTCTGCTCGCATGCTTCAACAATGCAAGGAACAGATGCTCTACGGAAACATATTCATCCCCCATCTGTTTTGCTTCATCTTCTGCATGAATCAATACATTGTTCAAATCCTGTCCGACAAATACCTGACCACCCTGTACCTTAGGTCTCTTGCCGATTGCTTCTTCCACACGATTGATAAACAACGTGCCTTGAATGTTCATCTTCTCTAATAATTTTAAAATCAGACTGTCATCTTGTGTGACTAACGCATAGAGTAAATGCTCCTGTGCAATTTCCTGATTGCCATAATCGTAGGCAACCTTTTCACACGACTGAACCGCCTGTAACGAATTCTGTGTAAATTTGTTGATATTCATAATGCAAACCCCCTTTTTCATCAAGATTGCTTGTTAAATGGCAGCCTTTAAAAACATTCTAAAGACTACCACAAATCCTCTTTGTTCTATTTACTCTATAACAATACCACCTGTTTTTTTGTTTGTCAACACTTTTGTTAGCACTTTTTAAAGGTGAGTGCTAATTTGAGGTTGGGATAGTAAAATGGGGGTGCTTTCGCGCCCCCATTTCTTTATAATCCTATCGCTAACTCAGGAAAGGATTCTATATTGTCTCGAATCAGCCATCGTTTAAATGCTGCAAAGGAAGATTTTTCTCCCAGTTCTTCTTTTATCAAACACCTTACTTCGCATTACTTGCCGCAATCTTCACCCTGCTCCACAAATCACTGATAATCTTCTTCGTATCTTCATTATACTCAAAAATCTCATCATTCGCATTGTCTGCTCTCGGCAGATATGCGTTGATTCCTTCGAATTCTCCGCCTTCTCCGGACAGATCATCCATAACTTCCTTATTTGCAGAAGTATATCCTACATAACTTGAATTATCATATGCACCGTCATAATCGCTTGCATAATTGATAAATGCATGTGCAAGTTCCGGATTCTTCGCATTTTTCGGAATGACCATCGCATCAGACCAGAGGTTCGTTCCACTCTCCGGTAAATAGTAACCCATGTTTTCATTTTCTGACATCACATACGTTGCATCGCCGGAATAGATCAATCCCAATGCTTTTCGTCCCTGTGCCATGTTATCGATGATCTCATCCGTAACAATCTCAGTATTCATCGTCTGCACACACTGTACAAGCCAGTTATACGCTTCTTGAATCTCCGCCTCATTTGTCGTATTCATGGAATATCCCAATGCCTTCAACGCCATCATGAAGGAATCACGTTCAGAATCATAGAGATATACCTGCCCTTTATATTTCTGGTCTAAGAAAATGTTGTATCCTTCTTTTTTCAGATCCTCGATATCTACTTTTGTCTTATCATAAATGATTCCCACTGTTCCCCAGAAATATGGAACCGAATATTCATTTCCCGGATCGTATGCCAGATTCTTCACACCATCGTCCAACTTATCCAGACAATCCAGTTTGGAATGGTCCAGTTTCTGAAGATAACCTTCATCAATGAGTCTCTGTATCATATAATCACTTGGCACAAGAATGTCATACGATTCTCCGTTTGCCACTTTGATGTACATCTGCTCGTTGGAGTCAAAATTCTCCATGACTACTGTCGCACCGGTTTCTTTTTCAAAGTCATTGATGATATTCTCACCTGTATACTCGCCCCAGTTGTAAATATGCAGCGTCTGTCCTTCATATGGCTTTGCCGCCACACCATTTCCCGATACATTTACAAAAATTACAACTGCCAACAGTGCACATACTGCCACTGCTGCCGGGAACACAATCTTTCGCTGTCCCACATTTTCTTTTTTGGCACGTTTGGAAGCCACGATTGGAGCCACGTTAATGATCACCAATGCAATTGTAATAATGACAACCACCAGTGTCGACACCGCATTGATACTCGGATTCACACGTTTACTCATGGTATACACCACAATACTTAAGTTCTTCACCCCGCGTCCGGTTACAAAATAGGAAATGATAAAATCATCTACGGACATGGTAAATGCAATCAATGCCCCGGAAACAATTCCAGGTGTGATCTGCGGCACAATCGCTTTCATAAGTGCCTGCCACGGTGTTGCTCCCAAATCCATCGCCGCATCTGCAATATTCGGATCAAGCGAACGGATCTTCGGCATAACCGATAAGATTACATATGGAATACAAAATGCGATATGTGCCAGAAGCATCGTCGCATATCCTTTTTCAATCTTAAATGTAATAAACAGCAGCATGAATCCGATTGCTGTTACAATCTCCGGATTCATCATCGGAAGGTTATTGGCTTGTTCCATCAAATCCCGCACGATTTTTTTTGATTTGCTCAATCCGATTGCTGTGATGGTTCCGACTACAGTTGAGATAATCGTTGCGATAATTGCCACGCTAAATGTTGTCGACAGAGCACTCATCATATCTCCCGAATCCATCATATGCTGATACCAACGCAATGAGAATCCGGTAAATGTTGTCAGAGATTTTCCTTCGTTAAAAGAAAACACCACCATATATATAATTGGAAGATAGAAGAACACAATCGTCAGAATCATGAGTATCTTGCCAAATGGATGCTTATTCTTTTTCATCTCGATTATGCCTCCTTTCCACCTGCATTTCGTTTTTCTGTCTTACGAACTGCCATCATAAGCAGCATCATAATCACCGCCATGATCATAGAAATGGCACTTCCGAAGTTCCACTCTCCAACGGTGATGAACTGATTCTCGATCATATTTCCTATGAGGAAATATTGTCCTCCTCCGAGCAGTTTTGGAATAAAGAAAGAGCTGACCGCCGGCAGGAATACCAATGTGATTCCATTGATCACTCCTGGCAGAGACAAAGGCAGTGTCACTCTCTTAAAGGTCTGCGCCGGGCTTGCTCCCAGATCCGCACTTGCCTCTAACAGGGAACGATCCATCTTACTTAACGAAGTCTGGATCTGCAGTATCATAAACGGCAGGAAATTGTATACCATACCGAGAAGTACTGCCCCTTCTGTATACAAAAGCTTGACATTGCCAAGTCCAAATATGCTTAAAACCTGCTGTACCAGACCGCCTTCGCTCAACAGTCCGATCCATGCATAAGTACGCACCAACATGTTGATCCACATTGGAATTGTAATGCACAGAATCAAAATATTCTGTGTCTTTTCATTTGTTCTTGCAATATAATATGCAATCGGGTATCCAAGCAGCAGACAGATGATCGTTGTCTTCACTGCAATCACCAGAGAACGCCACAGAATCAGTAAGAAATCTTTGTCGGTAAAAAATTTGACATACTGGTCCAGTGTAATCGAGAAGGAGATGATACTGTTTCCCGGCTCTGTAATGGAATACAAGAAAATCAAAGCCATTGGAAGCACAAGCATCAAAACCGCCCATATAATATATGGAATTGCTAATTGTGAAAATCTCTTCATCTTAGAATACCACCTTTGACATCACGTGAATATCTTCCGGGAAGAATGTCAGTCCGACTTCCTGACCTTCTTCGGAATAGTCTGTCGTATGAATCTTGAACTCTCGTCCTGTCGTTGAAAATGTAATCTTATATACGCCTTCTTTGACGTCTTCCGGTTCAAAATCATAATCCACACTCAAATCCACACTCTGCTCTTCATTTGTCAGCTTCCATCCCTGCGCATTTGCCCATGTCTTCAAATCTGTATCCAAAGCCTGCGATTCGATGATCTCATCCACGGTTTTCGAGAAATTAAACGCCATAACACCTTCATTTGCTTTTTCATTTTTAATGAAAGGCTGGTTCACAACGAAGATATTCCGTTTTACGCTGGTTCCCTTCGCCGTTGAAAATGTAACCGGATACTCGCCTTCTTCCGGTTTCAGATCATACTCAATCTTTGCAATGGAAATGTATTCGTCTGTTTTCGGATCCCATGCCTGTGCATTTGAAAATGCGATGATTTCTTTGTCATCCATACTTTCCACGTCTTCCACATCCACATAAAAGTCACTGGCACTGATCTTTTCCGTTCCGTCTTCACTGGTCACATCTCGGTTATGTACCACTCGCATATTCACAGTCACACTGGTTCCCGGCACCGTCTCGACAATGATTTCATAATGTACCCCTTTGAACAGGACACTCTTCACCTCTCCGGTCAGCTTGCCGTCCTTCACATCAACGATGTCGATATCCTCCGGACGCAGAACCACATCCACCGCTTCATCTTTCTTAAATCCAAAGTCTACACAATCAAATGTCACATCATCAAATCGTACTTTATAGTCTTCTAACATTGTTCCGGAAATGATGTTACTCTCCCCGATAAAGTTGGCTACATATACATTGGCTGGCTCGTTATAAATCGCTTCCGGAGTTCCGACCTGCTGAATCTCTCCGCCTTTCATAACAACAATCTTATCTGACATCGTCAATGCTTCTTCCTGATCATGGGTTACAAAGATGAATGTAATCCCAACTTCCTGCTGAATTCGTTTCAACTCGTACTGCATCTCTTTACGCAGTTTCAAATCCAATGCTGCAAGAGGCTCATCCAAAAGCAACACTTTCGGCTCATTTACCAAAGCGCGGGCAATCGCCACACGCTGCTGCTGTCCACCGGAAAGCAACGTTGTATTTTTATCTTCATACCCTTCCAGGCCGATGAGTTTGAGCATCTTCATAACCTTCTGGTCGATGACATCTTTGCTCATCTTCTTGATTTTTAATCCAAACGCAATGTTTTCATACACACTCAAATGTGGAAAGAGCGCATACTTCTGAAATACGGTATTTAATTCACGTTCATACGGCGGTTTCTGGCTGATTTCCTCGCCGTCAAACATGACACTACCCTCATCCGCATCAAGAAAACCGCCGAGGATCCGAAGCAAGGTCGTCTTACCGCATCCACTCGGTCCTAGCAGGGTCACAAATTCATTTTCATAGATATCCAGATTGATTCCTTTTAGGATAATCTGTCCATCAAAATTTTTTACAATGTTACGGAATTCAATAATTTTTTTCTTATCCATTGTCCTCTCCCTTCTTTTTGTAATCGCTTGATTACACTTACGTTCTTCCTGATTCTTTCGTAGAATCGTTTTATCTCAAATTATATTACATGTCTTATCTTAAAAATACATAGACGAAAAATGCCAGATAGCAGAATAGGAACATTGCTCCTTCTTTTCTCTGGATCTCGCGCTTGCTGATCGCCGATACATAAACTATTATACTTGCTATAATTAAAATGATCGTATCATATACTGCTGTTACATCCAGTGTAATCGGTGTAATAAATGAAGAAACACCAAGGATCAGCAGAATATTGAAAATATTGGAACCAACTACATTCCCCACTGCGAGGTCATTTTCCCCTTTACTGGCAGCCACCATAGACGTAACCAACTCCGGAAGCGAAGTTCCAAGTGCTACAATTGTAAGTCCGATAAAAGTCTGGCTCAAGCCAAATGTCACTGCAATGTTGGAAGCACTGTCTACAACCAGATTGCCACCGAGCACGATTCCTGCAATTCCGAGCACAATATAAACCGCACTTTTTAAAGGAGTCATCATCTTATAGTCTTCCTCTTCCATATCCGGTGCCTCTGCTCTGGAGCGCATTGCATCTTTCACTGTCGCATAAATATAAAGTACAAACAGAACTAAAAATAATAATCCTGCCCATCTTCCGAGTACAAATGTTTTATTCCCATCTAATACTTTTATAATTGAAAAGTCCGAATCTACTAACAACAGGATAAGTGTAATAAAAATAGAAAATGGAAACTCTCTTTTTAACAATGACCATTTTGCCGCCACCGGCTTCACAAGTGCACAACCTCCCAGTACAACAAGGAGATTGAATATATTGGAACCGAGAATATTACTTACTGCCAGGTCATTACTTCCCTGCAAAGCTGCGGTTACACTGACCGCCATCTCCGGCATGCTTGTTCCGAACGCCACAACCGTAAGTCCGATGATGATTGTCGGCACTTTCAAAATCTTAGCCACACTCGAACTTCCGTCAACAAAAAAATCGGCTCCCTTAATCAGTAATACAAAGCCTATGATCAATAGTATATAATCCATGTTTTTCTCCCTTATCCTGTGTATTTTCCTTTCATTTACAGTCTATAGAGCATCCTTTTGTCTGTCATTTTCTTCCAAATCCAGAGCGCACATAAGCACTGAAAACTGTATCTCTTCAATAATAAAATCCAATACAATTTCTGTCAAGGAACTTCTCTATATTTTCTTCCGTTTTACCTTGATTTAAATACGATTTAATATGATTTATTTTTCATGTTTTCTATAGCTTTTCTTTGCATTTAGGAGTATAATAAATTAATAATTTACATGTCGAATTTATATGTTTCCACACAATTTATATAGACTCTTTATTGTCATACAATATCTGTTATATTGTAATAGTTTTCATTACTGTCCGATATGATTTCGTTCAGTAACGTTTTTGGATTGCCAAATCCATTTTGATAGGGGGAATATATCTCATGAAATCATCTCAGCATTTAACGAATCGGGACAACCTGACCGAATATGCCGCCAAACGGATTCCTGAACTTTTATATCAAACCGAATATTTTTTTGTTGCTCTGATTGATTTATGCAATCAGACAATTACACGATGTCGTCTTGATACCAAAGATGCCACCTGCTTTTTTGAGTCCACAGACTCTTACGATGATATCTGCGAGATGATGAAAAAGCGTCATATATCCGAATCCGATTTTGATTACTTTGATTCCCATAGTTCTCTGGCACGTATCAAACGCGCCTTGGACACGCAAGGGACTTACAGCTATACGCTACATCACATTTCGAATGGCGAGGAACAAATTTTCCGCTATTCCTATCTTTATTTTGACAATGGTAACCAACTGGTACTCAGCACGATTCAAGACGTCAGCTATCTTGCTTATCAGGATTTTCTAACTGGCGACCCGAACCGCAAAGGATTCCACAACATTGTTTCTAATATTATAAAGAATGATCCGCGTACCGATTGTTTTTCGCTTCTTTTTATTGATTTCAAAGAATTTAAGGCTTTGAATGAGATTCTTGGATTTGAAGGCGGTAATGCTTTTTTGCGATATTTTCATAATGAACTTCGCAATTGCTTTTTAAAACCGCTGGCGGTATCACGATTGACTTCCGACCATTTTGTATGTCTGGTAGAACGTAAACTTCTGGATTATGATAAATTACCGCAATTGTTGAAACAGACATTCACCTATCAGGACAAAAGCATCAACATTGCCGCCAAATGTGGTATTTACCATATCTGGAATCGCGAAGTATCGATCAACGGCATGTGTGACCGGGCTCACATTGCATGTCAACATGTAAAAAATGAATATCTGCAGCCTTATATGGTCTATAATCTGCAGATGAAAAATCTCTACATTGCCCAGTCCCAGATTCGGCAGAACATCGGACAAGCTTTGATGAATAATGAATTACAAGTATATTTCCAGCCAATTTATAATGCTGCAACAGATAAGATCATCAGTGCGGAAGCTTTGGTTCGGTGGATCCATCCTGAGAAGGGTATGATTTCACCCGGCGTTTTTATTCCAACACTGGAGGCGAACGGACATATTTCTCTGTTGGATAAATTTGTATCCGACATGGTAACTGCATTCCTTAGAAAACGACGTGACAACGGCAAGAAACTGGTTCCGATTTCGATGAATCTGTCCCGTATGGACTTTTATGATTCGGACATGTTGGATTCTCTGTTAAAAGAATTTTCGGAAGATAAGTTCCTCTGCTCGAATAAAATGTTAGAGATCACAGAAAGTGCTTATGTTTCTATTACAAACCTGAATCTGATTCCACTCAAAAAGATTCAGGAACAAGATGTCCGTATTCTTCTGGATGATTTTGGAAGTGGATTTTCTTCTTTCAGCACAATTTTAAATTATGACTTTAATATTTTGAAATTGGATTTGGAATTTGTCCGTTCTATCGGAAAGAATCCGAAGATAGAATCCGTTATCCGTTCCATTGTATCTATGGCTCATGAAATGAACATCAAAGTGGTTGCCGAAGGTGCGGAAACACAAGAACAGGTTACTTTCTTAAAATCTGTCGGATGCGATTTTATTCAGGGATACTATTATTCCAAACCGGTTTCGCAGGCTGAATTCGAAGCAATGCTGGATGCATTCTGATACTGCAATTGAAAAAGTTCTCTATACCTGAAACGCTTATTATTTCATAATAGTTTCATTTATAGAGAACTTTTTTCTATCTTCTATCACTTTTTCATTTTTTATTTTAAAAACATAATCTTGTCTTCGACAATCTGCAGATAATCCGGAATTCCCTTTTCCTCCAGCCATGCTTCCCTTTCACGCTGGACAAACCAGCAGATTGATGGCTCATCCGGATTGACCGGTTTTAGATAATACTGATTTTCAAACGGAAGCTGTGCCATACTCTTCACCTGTACTTCCATACAGTTTTCTTTTCTTTCACCCCATACCGGCACAAAGTCATGTGCACGATATCCAATGCAGGCACATCCCTGTGCTACTTCCTGCTCCATATGTAAAGTCACTCCCCAATCCGGCAGGATTACTTCATGATTGGATGATGTGTACTGTAGATTTGCAAAGTTCTTACAACCGGTTAATTTTGCTGCTGCCCGATACTGTGGATCTGCAAAGATTTCTTTCGTATCACCAGAAGTAATCACGGTTCCGTGATCCATAATAAGCAAATCTTCACAGAAACGATATACTTCATCTCTACTGTGAGAAACCATGATTACTGTTCCTTCATAATCTTTCAGCATATCTTCTAATTCCTGCTGTAACCGGTCTTTCAAAAACACATCCAATGCAGAAAATGGTTCGTCCAACAGAATCACATCCGGACTGTATGCCATAATTCTTGCCAAGGCAACTCTCTGTTGCTGACCTCCGGATAACTGTCCCGGCAGGTGTTTTAACAATCCTTCAATCTGGAACTTTTCTGCCATCTCCTGAACTCGTTTTCTTTTTTCCTCTTTACTTCCTTTTAGTCCCGCCGCAATGTTCTGTGCAACTGTCATAGTTGGAAATAACGCATAGTTTTGGAATAAGTATCCGATATTTCTCTGTTGCGGTTTCAAATTTGTTTTACTTTTTGAATCAAACAGAACTTTATCTCCGATTTGAATCTTGCCTTCTGTCGGCACTTCAATTCCGGCGATGCTTTTTAAGGTCATACTCTTTCCACATCCGGAAGCTCCGAGAATTCCGATTCTTTTTGATGTGCTTTCGAACTTCATATTCAGTTCAAACTCCCCAAGTTTTCTCTGAACATCTACATATATTGCCATCTTTCATCTCCTTTGTATTACCGTTCACAACACTCTGTACAAACAGCAATCATTCTTGTCTGTACTAAACAGTTCCATATCTATTACCAACGCTTAACCTGTTTCATTCGCTTGCCTGAAATCACATTCATCAATACGACGATTCCAAATGCAATGAACATAACAATTGCTACCCATACACCGGCAGTCAGATAATCTCCGTCCTGAATAACCATTGCAATCTTCTGTGAGATTGTTCCTGTCTTACCCGGAATATTACCGGCAAGCATCGAAGTGGCTCCATACTCTCCCAATGCTCTTGCAAATGTAAGGATCGTTCCGGATGCGATACCCGGACCTGCTGTTGGGACAACAACTTTCCAGAATATCTTGATATCAGACATTCCAAGTGTTCTTCCTGCATACACAAGATTGACATCAATCTGCTCAAATGCAGCTCTTGCATTACGATACATCAAAGGAAATGCAATCACCGTTGCTGCTATGATACATCCAAGCCAACTCTGCACTACTTTGATATCAAATGTCTCGTATAAGAATATACCAAACGGACGACGTCTGCTAAATATCAGCAACAGGAAAAAACCTGCTACTGTCGGAGGCAGAACCATTGGAAGGGTTAAGATACCATCCAGCACTGCTTTCACCCCCGGTGACGCTTTTACAATTTTACGTGCGGCAAAAATCCCAAAAAAGAAGGAAAATATTGTTGCCACAATCCCTGTTTTTAACGAAATCCAAAGCGGACTCCAATCCAATGTCTGAACGACATCCATAATTGCTTCCATGTTCTCTCCCCTTCCTAATAGATAAGAAAGGCCCTGGACCTTTCTTATCTATCTTTGGTAAGTTGAACTTACCTGTCTTATTTTGACTCGTTTTTCAAAATCCAACTAAGATTACTCTACGTCTGTATCGAAGTAGTAAGAATCAAAGATTGCTTTTGCTTTATCGGATGTTACAAATTTGATGAAGTCATCTGCTGCTTTGTTCTGAGCATCGTCTGCATCATCATTCTGTACACGAGCGATTGGATAAATAACATTTCCTGTCAAATCATAACTTACTGTCTGAAGAATATTAAGTTTATCTTCATATCCGTATGTATCTGAGTAGTATGTTGT
The DNA here is from genome assembly GCA_052272205.1 of Schaedlerella sp. Lineage (GTDB taxonomy): Bacteria > Bacillota > Clostridia > Lachnospirales > Lachnospiraceae > Schaedlerella. The sequence continues at coordinate 21,351 of DAVZKO010000029.1, forward strand.
TCCAACTTCGCAAGAGCCTTCTACAACTGCTGTAAGCACTTTACTTACGTTATCCTGCTCACTGATTTCTACTCCGCCCAAAGCGTCAGAAATTTCCTGTGTTGTGATTGTAGATACATCATCAACTTTGTCCAGTGTTCCAAGATTTACAAGTGCCTGACGTGTGTATTTTCCTACAGGAACGCTTCCACCTGCCAGTGCGATGCTGCTTGCTTCATTTAAGTTCTCAAGACCTGTAACTTTTGTATCGCTGTCTTTCAGTGAAATCACTACTACCTGGTTATTGACAACATTGGCACGAGTTCCGTCTACTACAAGTCCGTCAGCTTCCAACTGATCCATCTGTTTCTGAGCTGCTGAGAAGAAGATATCACATTCGTATCCTTCTTCAATCTGTGTAAGCAGTGTTCCTGAACTGTCTGCATTGTATGTGATTTTTACTTCTGGATGCTCTTTGTTGTACTCTTCTGCAATCTCTGTCATAGCAGTATTTAAGCTGGCTGCAATAAATACCTGGATTTCTGTTTCTTCAGCATCATCTGTTGCTGCTGTGTCTTCTGTTTTTGTGTCCTCTGATTTTGTATCTTTTGAATCAGAGCTTCCTCCACATCCTACAAGTCCTACTACCATTGCTAATGCAAGCATCATTGCTAAAATTTTCTTTTTCATCTTACTTCCTCCATGAATCTTTAATAATTATTTATCCATGCGAATAGTTTTATAAAACAACTCGCCATGTAAAAATAGAAGGCAGTTAGGGATCTGCCATTCTATCTACATTCATGAAAAGGTAACACTATCGGACAGCGGCTCGAAAAGACCTTGCCTGCTGCCGAAGTGCGCGTGAACGCTAAGCTCGAAAGAACCTCGCTAAGCGTTCACAGCGCATTCTCCATCTGTTCCGCGGAGAATTCCGAGTCCGTGTCCCAATGCCGGAAGGATGTACTCTAAACTTTCCTTCACTGCTTTCGGACTTCCGGGTAAATTCACGATCAATGTTTTCTTGCGAATTCCTGCTACGGCTCTGCTTAGCATCGCACGATTGGTGATACTAAGAGAATAGTATCTCATCGCCTCCGCAATTCCCGGTGCCATCTTGTCGCAAACTGCGATCGTTGCTTCCGGAGTTACGTCCCTTTCTGCAAATCCGGTTCCACCTGTTGTGAACACCACATTAATCTGTCTCTGGTCTGCCAGTCTGCAAAGCTGTCTTTCTATCTTTGCTTTTTCATCCGGCAAGAGTAATGTTTCTATAATTTGATAATTGGAATCTGTAAAATCTTCCAATATTTGCTGAATCATCGGGCCGCTCTTATCTTCGCGCTCCCCTGCATAGCCTTTATCACTCAATGTAATTATTGCTGCGGTAAATGGTCTGTCTTTCGGAAGTGGTAACTGAATAATCTCATCTCCCGGTTTGATCACACCGCCTTTGATAACTTTTGTAAATACCCCTTCTCGCGGCATAATACAATCACCCATTTTTTTATAAATCTCGCAATGGCTATGGCAATCTTTTCCTATCTGTGTCAACTCTAAAATTGCTTCTCCCACTTGAAATCTTGTTCCAACCGGAATCGTTCTTAAATCAAATCCTTCTACAAGAAGATTTTCACCGAATGCACCGTAATCAATCTCGGCACCTTTCTTTTGAAAGTCTTCAAATTTTTCAAAGGAAAGCATACTTACCTGACGATGCCAGTTTCCTGCATGTGCATCTCCTTCAATTCCCCAGTCTACTTTTAACACTGCGGAATCGATGCTATGCTTTTGCGTTCCTTTTTTCTCGCTTATGCATATCGCAATAATCTTTCCCATTTTTTCTATCCTTTAACTTGGTTTATCCACCAATCTATATTATTTTTCTTGATTTATTCACCGAAGTATCTCTTTTGCTCCGGCTTATCCACCAATCTGTATCATATCTTTTTCTTCTGTAATCTCCGTCAAATGTTCAAAACAATGCTGTTCCGGTTTTTCTAAAATTGCCGTTTGCAGTCCTTTTTCTAATAATTCCCGCATAGCCTCTGTTCCCATGGTTTCTCCCGACTCTCTTAGAATCTCTTTGAGATTATAGGATTTTCCATAGCACAGGCACGGCTTAATCATCCCTTGAGACGTCAGACGGATTCGATTACATGTATTACAGAATTTTCCATGAATCGCACTGATAAATCCGATACTTCCTTTGAATCCCGGAATATAATAATACGTTGCAGGTCCATTTCCATGCACCTTTGTATCTTCTCTCAGATTCGGATATATTTCCCGGATTTTTTGTCGAATATCTTCATTGTATATTGTCTCAAACTGTTTGCCATAACCAATCGGCATCATCTCGATAAAACGAACATCGATTGGTTCGCTCTTTGCCAGCTCCATCAGGTGACGCCACTCGGTATCGTTCTGTCCCTTTTGCAGTACACTGTTAATCTTAACTCGGATTCCGGCATCTAACACTGCCTGAATTCCTTCTAATACATCGAGTAATTTGTCCTTACCTGTAATCAGTTCATAATTACTTCTGCTCAACGTATCCAAACTCACATTCACCGCATCCAGACCATTTTCACAAAGAGCACGAATCTGCTGTTTCAACAAAACACCGTTTGTCGTCAATGTCACTTCTTCAATTCCCGGAATCTGCTTTAATCTTCCAATAAATGCAACACATCCGCGACGTACTAACGGCTCTCCGCCTGTCACCTTTATTTTCTTTATTCCTAATCCTGCTGCCGCACGACAGATTTCCTCAATTTCCTCAAATGTAAGGATGTCTGTCATAGGAACCAGTTCCACACCATCCGGCATACAGTATCTACATCGAAGATTACAACGATCCGTGATAGATATTCTCATATATTCAATTGTTCTTCCATATCCGTCAACCATCGGTTGTTCTCCTTATTTTCCAAATCCACAATTTGGGAATGTACAGACCGGACAGGACAGACACAATCCACCTTCTCCAAGTGTATCGATATCTTCTTTCGTTACCTTCTCTCCTGTCATCAATCTCGGCAATACCAAATCAAAAATGGTGCGTTTCGCATACATCACGCATCCCGGCAGACCGAGTATCGGAATGGACTCATTATAATAAGAGAGTAAAAACATTGCTCCCGGCAGCACCGGCGCACCATAAGTTTCAATCTCTGCTCCAGAATTGCGAATCGCAAGCGGTGTTCTGTCATCCGGATCCACGCTCATACCACCTGTACAGACAATCATGTCTGCACCTTCATCTAACAGCTCGCGAATATACCCTGTGATTCTCTCCGGATTATCATCACTGATGCGATGTCCGATAATCTCAGTATCATATTCTGCCAATTTTTCTTTGATAACGGGCGTAAATGTATCTTCAATACGACCATGATAGACTTCATTCCCGGTTGTCACGATTCCAACTTTTTTATGTAAATATTTCCGCAACTCGAAAATCTGACCTTCTCCACAGACTTCCTTTGCATGCTCCATCTTTTCCTTCTCGATCACAAGTGGAATGATACGCATACCGGCAAGTTTGTCTCCTTTTTTCACCGGAAAATTACCATGTCTGCTGGCAATCATCATCTCTCCGAGACCATTGATTCGATTCAATTTTTCTGTGTCAATCTTTAATACGCCATCGCAATCCGCAATCAACTCAATTTTGCCTTCTTTGATATTGGACGGAGACATATTTTCATTCTTACACATATCATAAAGTACCAATGCCGCATCATTTTCATGGAGCATATTTTCATTATTCTCCCAGATATAGATATGGTCCTTACCAACGCTTAACAATACCGGAATATCCTCTTCCTGAATAATGTGTCCCTTACGAAATACAGCATCTTTCGTCACGCCTTTGATAATCTGTGTAATGTCGTGACACAGAATCTGACCTACTGCATCCTCTGTCTTCATTAACTTCATAACTTTTCCCCTTTGAATCTAGCGTATGTTATTTTTTTACCATTCGCCTTTTAAAAAAATTTCGTTCTTGTTCAAAAAGAGCTTGTCAGCCTTTTTCTAAAAGGTTGCCAAACTCTTTTTTATACTATCTTATCTTTTTTTCAGATTACCATATTTGCTGTGCGCTGTCAATTCATCCGAGAGGATTTTCCGTTTTTGTTTGCATGAAAATTTATTGGCTACTTTCATCTTACTCTTGCACATTCCCATACACTCGCTCAATATGCATCGCCAGATACCCAATCTCCCGTTCTCCCGGCTGGATTCCGATGTTCTCTCCTAAATGGTCACATACTGTCGTTGCGATTGCAAATGCTTTTGGAAATTTCACTTCAATATAATCATTGATGTTAATCTTAAGTTCTTCGCCTTTCAAAAGTCTTGCTGCCATATATTTGACATGATTCATCAAACGATTATAGTCCAACGTCATGACATCAATTTTCTTTCCTGTCTCTTCTTCGATAATACTTACACACTCGCGAACAGTACGAGCCACCTGCATGGCAACCGATACTTTCTCATCTTCAATCGCAGAATGTACATGCAACGCTACATATCCAATCTCGTCTTCTCCTATCTCAATCTGCATTCTCTCCTGTAAAACCTTCTTTAATATAGAAGCAACCTGAAATTCTTTGTAGAACAATGCATGAATATCACCGGTTAATGGATTGCTAATCTGCTCCCCGTTTTGAATTCGCGAAACTGCAAAAGAAATATGGTCCGCCAATGGAAATAAAATCCTCTTATCAATATCGCCGAAAGCTCGCTCTGCTTCTTTTAATACTTCATCCGCAATTTCAAGAAATACCGGTTCTACACTCTTCGCCAGAGATGCAGCCTTTCCCCGTTCTGTATCATCTTTCAACGAATATCTGGTACAATCGTCCGGCGCTTCAAAACGCTGACTTACTTTCTTTCCAAATCCAATTCCTTTACCGAGCAGGACATACTCCTGATTTTCTTCCATCTCAATTGCAATCACACCATTGTTATTGAGCACTTTACTCACACGATACATAACGTTCCCCCTGATTGTGATATTAAGAATATGGTAACAAACTCCGATTTAAAAGTAAAGTACCTCGACCAAATTTGGTCGAGGTACTGAAAATAAGGTGGCACACTCGAGCAGCGGCTCGAAAAAACCTCGCTGTAAAGTAGCACACTCGAGCAGCGACTCGAAAAAACCTCGCCTGCTGTCGAGGTGCACGTTCGCACTAAACTCGAAAAAACCTCGTTAAGCGTTCATTGCATGCTCACAGTGTCTCCACTGCAAATAATGGTTCGCCGGCTTTTATTTCGCCTTCTGCGAGTAAGCGGATTCTCTGGTTATCTTCTAACTCTGTACATAATACCGGTGAACATAAGGATGGAGCATGTTCTGTCAGATATGGGATGTTGATTTTCATCATTGGTTCTCCCTTTTTCACTTTCTGCCCATTCTCTACGAATACTTCAAAACCTTCTCCGTTCAATGATACGGTATCCACACCAATATGGATTAACATTGTAACTCCGCTTTCTGTCTCGAATCCGATTGCATGTTTTGTGTCGAATACGAATACGACTTCTCCATCTTCCGGTGCTGTGATGATTGCATCTGTCGGAGTAACTGCAGCTCCGTCTCCCATCATGCGTCCGGCAAATGCCTCATCCGGCACCTCTGAAAGGTCGGCAGCATTTCCTGTGATTGGGCTTGAGATAATTACGGTGCTTTTTACTTCTTCATTTCCATTTTCTGTCGCTTTTGTCTCTTCTGCTGCATCTTCGTTATTTTCTACAACATTTGTCTCAGCAAATGTATTCGGTGCTGTTTCCAGATAATCTTCCAGATTCGATTTAATTACTGTTACATGTGGTCCATAGATAATCTGAACGCCCTGACCTTTTTTGACGATTCCTCTGGAACCTGTCTGTTTCAAAATCTCATCATTGACACGCTCTACTTCATGTACTGTAATACGAAGTCTTGTTGCACAGCAATCTACATCACTGATGTTTTTCTTACCGCCAAGACCTTCTGTGATCAGCTCACTGACCGGATCGGCTGATGTTGTTCCAGAAGCTTTCTGTTCTTCTTTTCTTGCATTTACATCTGCTTTTGTATACAATTTTGTTTCTACATCATCGTCCTCACGTCCCGGAGTTTTCAGATCAAACTTCTTAATCAAGAATGAGAAAATAACATAATATAAGATGAAGTAAATAATACCAACCGGAATAATTCTCATCCAGCTTGTCTTTTCATTTCCCTGTAAAATACCGAACAGGAACAAGTCAAGGAATCCACCTGAGAAGGTCAGACCTACAGCAATATTTAACATGTGTGCAATCATGTAAGCTGCTCCTGCCAGTACAACCTGTACTCCGAACAGCATCGGTGCTACGAACAAGAATGAGAACTCGATTGGCTCTGTAATACCTGTCAGCATACTTGCAAGTGCTGCAGATAACAGAAGTCCGCCTGCCTGTTTCTTCTTTTCCGGTTTGGCACAACGATACATCGCAAGTGCTGCTCCAGGAAGTCCGAAAATCATGAAAATGAATTCGCCTGAGAAATATCTTGTCGCATCGGCACTAAAATGAGCTACATTCGCAGAATCCGCAAGCTGTGCAAAGAAGATATTCTGTCCGCCCTGAACCATCTGTCCTGCAACTTCCATTGTTCCACCAACGGCTGTCTGCCAGAATGGCATATAAAATACATGATGAAGTCCAAATGGGATTAAAGCTCTCTTGATAATACCAAAAATCAATGTTCCGAAATATCCTGTACCTGTTACCAATCCGCCCAATGCGTAAATTCCATCCTGTACAACCGGCCATAAAAAATACATCAGAATTCCAACGAACATGTACACAATTGTAGAAATGATCGGCACAAATCTGGAACCGCCGAAGAATGACAATGCATTCGGCAGTACGATTTTATGGAAACGATTGTGTAATGCCGCAACACCAAGACCTACGATAATTCCACCAAACACACCCATCTGTAAACTCTGGATTCCACAAACAGAAGAAATCGTTCCGTCCAATACATCTTTTGCGATGGAACCATCAGCAAGAATCTTCTCATTGATGGAAAGCATTGCGTTAATTGATACATGCATAACGAAGAATGCGATCATAGAAGATAATGCTGCAACTTCTTTTTCTTTCTTCGCCATACCGATTGCAACTCCCACTGCAAAGATCAACGGCAGGTTATCAAAAATCGCACTTCCGACTTTGTTCATAATTGTAAGTAATGCGTGAAGTACTGTACCATCACCTAAGATTTTCTGCAGGTGATATGTTGCGATTGTTGTTTCATTTGTAAATGAGCTTCCCAGTCCAAGCAGCAGTCCGGCTACCGGAAGAATCGCGATTGGAAGCATAAAACTTCGTCCTACTCTCTGAAGGACACCAAAAATTTTGTCTTTCATGACATTTCTCTGCCACTCAAAATGTGTTGAAATATACTCAAACACATCGAGAAATTGAAGTCC